>NZ_JALIFQ010000010.1:0-237393 GCF_022867815.1 Blautia sp. NSJ-175 | reverse complement strand
GGTGGAGGGTATTGAAGCCGCAATTGAGGCAATTGTAGACACACCCACAGATATTAAGGTGATGGGCGGTGCAACACACTGATGAGAAGAGTGTTTGTATATGGGACACTTCGTGTGGGGATGTATAATTATGAGTACTATTACAAAGCTCATGATACATTCCGGCGCTATGCTTATGTGAAAGGCTCGCTCCATGCTATTAGGGGTAAAGCGTATCCTGCTTTGACGATAGGAGATGAGATGGTTCTGGGTGAGATTCATGAGGTGCCGGACGATGTCCAAAATGAAGTAGATTTGATGGAAGGCTTCTTTGGTGAGGGCAGAATAGAAAATGAATACGACAAAGTGTTTTGTACCATATATGATGACCTGGGCGAAGAAATCGATCATTTGCCAGTATATTTCTATAATCTAAGAAATCCGGAGAACCGGAAATTGATCGGGGACGTGATTTCATGTAACGATTATGTGAAATATCTGGAGATAAGAAAGAAAGATGAGTAATCTGCCTGTGGTAGTATTAATTAATTTGTGTTTGCAATACGCTTATCCACAATGCCCTGTTTCTTGCCGAAATGACATATGGATTATGTTTCCCGGACTGGTCCGGCGTTACTGTGCTTTGTGGAGATTTTCCCGGAGGATTGCCAGGAACCCTTTTTTTAGGGATTTCATAAAGATACTTTTAAATTTAGGATAGCGGTATAGCATGGCAGTGTTATACCGCTTTTCCCATATATACAGACCCTTTCGTGCATCCAATTCCTTCTGACGTATATGTGGCTCTGTAAATGCATCTATGTATTTTTGTATTTGATATTTAGAAGTTCGGTTTAGGGGCATTACAATTTAAGATAAAAAATCTATTTGTTGCATGGTGCAAAGATGTCAAAGAAAAATACGATAGGATTAATATCCAAGATCTGCGAAGGATATCCTGAAACAGGGGTGTACTAACTAGACATCATTAGACATCGACACGGAATTTCATTTGTGTTATGATAGAATTACCAAAAGAAGGAAGAAACAAGAGGGCTTCGGAAGTATAATGTATAGAAAGATTCTCAAAGGAGGGACAGTATGACAAAGAAAAAAATGACTTTTCTGGCAGTGACTGCAGTTGCAGTGATCGGGATTAGTGGCGGGGCTGTGTATGCCCATAATTATCAACAGGAGCAGACGAGGCAGGAACAGGTGCAGATAGAGCAGGAAAAGAAAGAAGCTGCAGAGAAGGCAGAGCGGGAGCGTGCTGCAGAAGCCAGGGCCGAAATAGAGAAACAGCTGGATACGATTGAACAGAATATGATAGCCTTATATGCCAATGAGGACATGAAGATGCCGGCGGATGGACTTACACAGGATAAGATAGATGCGGTACAGAAGGAACTGGATGCATTCAAGGAAACGTATGGAGCGGATCCGGATGCCAGCAAGGAGCAGGCAGCCAGATTTGAAAGCCTGGAGAAGGAGTTCCAGTATATTTCCGCTATGTTTGAGATTGTAGGAACTTATGGCAGCCTTTATCCGGAGGGTCAGCTGGCTGTACCGGGAGATGATGCCAATCATCTTTTGACAAAGATGAAAACCAGCCTGGAGGCCTTAAAGACCAGTAAGCCGGACTTTTATTCACAGTACATGGGAAAGGTTGATGAAGCACAGAACGCCCTTGCAGGCCAGCAGGCCGTCAGAGAGGCCGTATTTATGATCTATGATAAGGAAACCGGGGCTATGGTGGATGGAGTTACCCGTGAACAGTACCAGGATGTCCTGGAGGCCGTGAATAGCCTTCCAGAAAACACCTTGAAAGCGGAGCTTCTGGGATACCTTCCCACCGTGGAGCAGACCCTGACGGCCCAGGAAGAGGCGGAACGGAAAGCAGTCCAGGAATCACAGCAGAGAAAACAAGCTTCCGGGAACGGCACAGGCTCTCAGGTATCAAATTCCGATGGAGGTACATCCTCCGGATATACAGAAGGTGAAACATATTCAGGCAATGAAGACTCCTGGTCTGGTGGATCTGAATCCTATAGTAGTGGCGGCAGTGAATCTTCCGGTGATAGCTCTACAGCAGGCGGAACTGCGGAAGAAAGTCCATCTGGAAATCAAAGTGAGAAAACAGGTGGTTATATGGGAGAAGAGCATAAAAGTTTTTCAGTAACAACAACTTGGACAGATGGAGGAGATATAAAAGGTGGTGGAACCTGGGAAGGTGGTACTGTAGAAGGTTTCGACTGGTGATTTATTCTATATTTTATGGAAAAAACGTATCGTTAATTCGATGCGTTTTTTTATTGCATTCTTTGAAAGGGGGTGATTCCATTGGTCTATTAACTGGAAACTCGTTGTAGGTAACAAGAAAAGTAGAGAGGAGATTTTCATGCATTGGAAAAACATTGCAAAGAGAGCAGGGGCATTCGGGATGTCCCTTTGCGTTGCAGCAACTACTATGATAAGTGGAAGTACCACTGTTTTTGCAGGAGAAACCTCAACGGTTGATTATTTAGGGCCTGTAGAGTTCTCCGGACGGATGGTCGGCAGCTTTTTTGTGGATGGTGAAAGAGCGTATTGTTTAGAGCATAGTAAACTTAGTCCGGAAACCGGAACATTAGTTGAAACGAATCCATATGATAACGACATGATCAAAACAGTCCTGTACTATGGGTGGGATGGAAAAGGGAACATCTTCACAGATGAGGCGGAAGGGATTGTGCGGACAAGCTCTGCATTAAGTGTCCTGTACAGTGGAGACAATGAAAACGGACAGATGCTCGCCCAGCCATTATTAGACTATGCTGCAGAACACCTGATCACGGACATGAACATTTATTTCAGCAAAGAATCGATCACGGCCAGTATCACAGGGGACCAGCAGAAGACGGAAGAGGTCACAGTGAATGGTGATGCCAGGAACACAGTGAGCTTTTCACTTCCGGAACAGGTAGTGCTGCATAACAAGACTACTGGTGAGGAGGCCGGCGGTGAAGTGACCGTAAAGGGCGGAGATGTCTTTTATCTTACCGCGCCTTTGAATGGGGCTGCTGATTTTTCTACGGGCATATTAAAAGGCAGCATGGGATACTGCCAGCCATTGTTCTTAAAAACATCAGATGACGAGGTACAGGATTTAATTACTATGAGGTGGAGAGATCCTGATCATACGACCAGTTTATCCGTTACCTGGCAGAAGGCCGGAAACATCAAGGTGAGCAAGACCGATTCCGAGAGCGGCAAGGCAGTGGCCGGCGCAGAATATACCATTTATGATGCAGCCGGCAAGAAGGCCGGGACGATCACTACGGATAAAAAGGGAGAAGGGATCCTCAAAGACCTTCCGGTCGGGGATTACACCGTCAAAGAGACAAAAGTCCCGGCAGGGTACTTCATAGATGGGACCACTTATCCGGTAAAAGTAACACCTGGTGAGACTGCAACGGTCGGCAGTAAGGATCAGCCGGTGTACGGCAGGATCTCCATCCAGAAGTCCGATAAAGAGACCGGGAAGCCGGATAGCCAGGCGAGCGACAAAGGGTTTGCCGGGGCAGAGTATACGGTCTATGCAGCCGAGAAGAACCGGGACTATGAAAAAGACCAGGAAGCTGCTGTACTTACCCTGAACGAGGATGGAAAAGCCGTATCCGGAGACCTGATCCACGGGAAATATTACGTGAAGGAAACAAAAGCCCCCGCAGGCTATCTGCTTGACGGGAACAAGTATCCCGTGACCGTATCGGATACTGCCAAAGAGATCAAGGTATATCCGGTGGAGAGTGCGGACCAGGTGATCCGGGGCGACATCGAGCTGATCAAGGCTGAGGACGGGACCCTGGATCGGATGGCTAACGTGAAATTCTCTATCACGAACAAGCTCACCGGGGAATCTCATGTGTTCATCACGGACGAAAATGGTTATTACAGCACTGCCGCGGAATGGAACAAACATACACAGAATACCAACAAAGGGGAATCCCCGGAGGATGGGATCTGGTTTGGGGGCTCTGAACCGGATGACGGAAAAGGGGCACTCCCATATGGCGTTTATACCATTGAGGAGCTGCAGTGTGAAGCGAATGCCGGCCATAAGCTGGTGAAATTTGATGTCAGCATAAAGAGGGATAACTATACCGTGAACCTTGGGACTGTAACAAATGATCTGGAAAAACAGGTCGAGATCGGGACCACAGCAAAGGACGGGCAGACAGGGACAAACGAGGGGATACCGGCAAAACAGGTGACCATCATAGATACCGTCTCCTACTATAACCTGATCCCGGGTAAAGAGTACACCATAAAGGGAACCCTGATGGATCAGGAGACAGAGAAGGAGCTGCAGGTGGACGGAAAAGCAGTAAAGGCTGAAAAAACGTTCACAGCCGAAAAAGCGGATGGCAGCGTGGATATCACCTTTACTTTTGATGGTTCTGCCCTGGCAGGTAAAAAAGTAGTTGTGTTTGAAAAGCTCCTCTTTGAAGGACGTGAAGTGGCAGTCCATGAGGATATCGAAGATAAAGGACAGACGGTCACCTATCAGAGTATCAAAATTGGCACCACAGCAAAAGACAAGGATACGGAAAGCAGCCAGGGGATCCCGGTAAAGGACGTGACGATCGTGGATACCGTGACGTATAAGAACCTGATCCCGGGTAAAGAGTACACCATAAAGGGAACCCTGATGGATAAGGAGACAGAGAAGGAGCTGCAGGTAAATGGCAAAGTGGTAACAGCGGAGAAGACATTCACGGCAGAAAAGGCGGACGGTAGTGTGGAGCTGGCATTCACCTTCGACGGATCCGCCCTTGGTGGAAAAAAGATCGTGGTATTTGAAAAGCTCCTTTTTGAAGGACGTGAAGTGGCGGCCCATGAGGATATCGAAGATAAAGGGCAGACGGTCACCTATCAGAGTATCAAGATCGGGACCACAGCAAAGGATAAAGCAACAGGGAAAAAAGAGGCGGCAGCGGATAAGAAGATCACGATCGTGGATACCGTAGCCTATAAAAACCTGATCCCGGGGAAGGAATATACAGTAAAAGGAACCCTGATGGATAAGGAGACAAAAAAAGAGCTGCAGATAAACGGCAAAACAGTAACGGCAGAAAAGACGTTCACAGCTGAGAAAGCGGATGGGAGCGTGGAGCTGGAATTCACCTTTGACGGATCCGCCCTTGGTGGAAAAAAGATCGTGGTATTTGAAAAGCTGTACTTCCAAGGACGTGAGGCAGCGGCACACGAAGACCTGAAAGATGAGGCTCAGACCGTGAAGATCACAAAGCTGCCAGTTCAGAAAGATACAGAACAGCCCCAAAAGACAGATACGACGGCCACAGCGCCGGTAAAAACAGGTGATACCACATCCGTATTCCCTTATGCAGCGGCAGGAGCTGCGGCCTTGGCAGGGGTGATCGGTGTGCTGGTTTGGAAAAAGAAAAGGTCCGCATGATGACAGGGGACCATAAAGGCAAGACAGAGGGAAAGAGAACCGGACAAAGTGCCGGATTTTTTTGTGTCTAAATCCGCAGGGAGGGCCCAGACGGGACCTCCCTGTTTTAGCGGTAGAAAGGAGAAGCATATGACGAATGCAGAAAGTATTGCGATAAGGCTGGCGATCATAGTCGTTGTCCTGCTGATCGGCGGGGTGATCGCATACAGAAAGGGGAAAGACAGGGATGAGTAAGAGGAATGAGGCATTTTGTAGGAAAGAAAAGCATGGGGCAGAGGGTATAGGGAGGAGGAGACGCCGGGTGAAAAGGATGGCAGCCTTGATCCTTACGACAGCAGCTATGATAAGCATGAATCTGATGCCCGTTTTGGCAAGCAGCGGTGCCCAGGCGATCACTGCCAAGTTTGATATCGCGAAGGAGCTCATGGCTGCCGTGGTGACTTCGATCGGTGTCATGGTGATCCTGTGGGGGATCTTCCAGCTGGGCAGCTCCATGCAGTCCCAGGAAGGCAGCATGCGGACGCAGGCATTGGAACGGATCGGCGGCGGCCTGATCATGACCCTGGCCCCGCAGCTTTTGGTGGTCCTGGTATGATCCGCTTAAAAAAGGAAGAGGAAGGAGGAGAGTCATATGTTCGACGGGCTGCTTGACCTTCTGAGCGGTAAAGCGTTTGTGAAAATGGGATATAGCTGCTGGAACACGTTTTCAGATGCGGCGATGGCCCTTCTTGGATCGGCCCCGTCACAGATCGCTGACGGGAGCCTTTGGAATGTGAGCATGACTTTGATGGATCTCATGATGGTCATAGGGGCTTCTCTATTTAACCTTTTATTCTTTGCAAATTTTTGTAAACAGTCAGCAGACCTGAGAAATAACCAGACCATTGAGACAATCATGACAATGCTGATCAAATTTATCCTTGGTAATTTTCTGATCGTGAATATAAAGAACATCATCAATGGAGTGGCCGAGATCATGCAGGGGGTTTTTCAGATCGTAGCACCAGAGGGAGCTGCTTCTGTGGCTTTGCAGGAGACCAGTGTAGACGACTGGGATTCAGACACCCTGGTCATTGGTTTTTTTGTATGCGCTGCATTTATGATCGTGGCGATCGCGGCGGGCCTGCTGTTGGTCCTGCATGTCTATGGCATTTTTATAAAGGTGTTTTTTTATATTGTGACGGGGCCTTTGGCATTAGCAACTGTTGCGGGACCGGAGGGGGCTTCAAGATCAGCCGAAAACTGGTTTAAGACGATCCTTTGCGCGTTTGGGGAATTTGCTGGCACAGCGCTGGTGCTCCGGCTGTGTGCAGCCATTATAAACAGCAACGGTTTCCTGATCCCTGTCCCAGACTGGCTGGGGGCAGTTGAAACCCTCTGGAACATGGCGCAGAGTATGCTGACCATCCTTTTGGCGGTAGGCTCCGTGAAGGCTGTAGATAGCATGATCCGGCGCGCGTTCGGTTTCTAAGGAAGGAGAGCAAGATGAATATACCGATCAATAAAGATTTTGAACATGACTATCGGGAAACCGTGTACAAGGGATTTACGCTGCATGAAGCGAAATATGTCCTGGCAGGCCTTGTGTTGATCGTTTCGGTCTGCTTATTTTTGTGGCGCTATATTGGGATTTCCCCTGTGCTGGCTGTATACATCAGCGTGCCGGTTGGGGCACCGATCATGATCGCAGGATTCTGGCAGTCTAAAAACGGATTGACCTTAAGGGAACATCTGGCGGCAGTCAAATACCGGAAGGCTACAGCGCTGCTTCATTACCGGGCGGGGGAATATCATCCAGTGACAGGCGGGGTGAAAGCCGGAAAAGTACCAAAATGCAAAAGCTTCAAGAAACAAAAGAGACTGCACCGGAAATATGTCAGGGCCTGTCTAAGACAGCAGAGAAAAGAAAGGAGAGGAGCAAGTGAATGAGTTTCAATAAAGCGAAGGATTTTGTCCAATGCAAAAGGTTCACAGAGCCAGTCTACCAGACACCGGCCTGCATCCAGGAGCTGCTTGACATTGCAAAGGTGCATCCGGATGGGATCTTTGAGATTGAGAAGAACAATACAGCAGGGAAGCGGATGCGCATGTTTGACAGGGTATATGAGTTCTCTGACATCAATTACGTGAACAAGGATGAGGGGGAAAGGGAGAACATCTGCCTGTCCTTCTGTAAATTCCTGAATTCCATGAATGTAGATTTCAAGATGCATGTGGTTAATGAGCCAAGGGATATGGAGGAGGTAGAGCAGGAGGCCCTGCTCACCAGAGAGGAGGGAAAGGGTCTTGCAGAGCTTGTAGAGGCCAATAACCGTTTGATACAGGATGTCCTTAAAAAGGGGAACCCGCAGATCAAAAAGAAACGGTATCTGACCGTCACCTGCAGAAGACAGAGATATGAAGATGCCAGGGCTTATTTCAATGTTCTGGAAACAGCGGTTTCCCCCGTCTTCCTGTCCATGAGAAGCCGGCTGGCCCCACTGGATGCAGGGAAGCGTCTGGAGATGCTGCACCGGTTCTTCCATAGGGACAGCTGGCCAAAGCTGTCATTTGAAAGCCTTATGGAAAGCGGCCGTGACTGGAGAAATGAGATCGTCCCATATAGTTTTAACAATGAAGAGAAGAGATTGGAGTTTGGAGATGAATATATGCAGATCCTCTTTGTACCCGGGCTTCCGAACACCCTGGATGAAAGCAAGGTGCTTTCCAGCCTTACCAACGTGTCGTATTTCTGCAGCGTGACCATTGACTGTGCATGTATCCCACGGAATATCTTAAAGGGAAAGATGGAATCCATCTCTTTGAATAATGAGGTGGCGATCAATCAGGAGATGCAGCTGAACGCGAAGAATAAAAACTTTTCTTCGGGTCCTTCTTACCGGAAGGTCAAAACAAAAGAAGAATTAGAGGACTACATGGACCAGGTGGATGAGAACGACGAGAACGGCTTCTTCATGCAGATGCTGGCCGCGGTAAGGGGCAGGACACCAGAGGAACTGAAGGAGAACGTGGAGACCCTGAAACTGATCGGGGCCGGGATGGGGCTGCAGTTCGTCATTGATTACAACCAGCAGGTCCAGGCGCTCAATACACTGCTCCCGACAGGGGCCAGACGTGTAGACCATATGCGTTCCATGCTGACCTCATCCATGGTTGCCTTCCAGCCCTTCCATGCCCGTGATATCATCCAGCCGGGAGGGACCTTTTACGGGATGAACAAGCTGACAAAGAACATCATCATGATCGACCGCAAGAAACTAAAGAACAGCAATGGCTGCATCATAGGCCATACCGGCTCCGGGAAATCGTTCATTTTGAAGCTGACAGAGATTGGCCAGGCCTATATTGCAACGGACGATGATATCTTTATGATTGATCCACAAAATGAGATGGAGTATGTCACCGCCCATTTTGGAGGGCAGTTCTTTGATCTGACACCCAGCTCAGGGCTTCATTTGAATCCTTTTGAGGTGCCGGATGAAGTGCTATATTCCACGGATCCAAAGGAACAGGACAGATTCGTAGCCATGAAAGCAGATTTCATTGAGGCATTTGTCTATTCCTGCCTGAAAGGGATCGTGCCGAACGGTTTCCATAAAACGCTGGTGGTGCGCTGCATCAAGAAGCTCTATCAGGAAGCCTTCCACTCGAAAAAAACCAGGTCTCCTCTACTGTCCGATTTCCGTGACATCCTAAAGGAGCAGGCAGAGCCGGAAGCACGGGAGCTGTATGGATCCTTAGAGGCCTATACCGACGGCACCTTTGATATGTTTGCATATGACAGTAACCTGGACATCAATTCCAGGCTTGTGGTCTTTGGCATGAAGAATGTATCAGACAGCATGTGGGAGACCTGCATGATCACGGTCATGCACCTGCTCTCTATGCGGATGGACTATAATGTCAGTCTGCAGAAAGCGACCAGATTTATCTGTGATGAGGCACAATATGTCTGCCAGAAGGAAAGCTCCACAGAGCAGCTCCTACATGCATTCATCACATACCGGAAATATGGAGGTATCTGTACGGTATGTTTCCAGAATGTATCTGCAGCACTGGCGAACGCCAGGGTGAAGGATATGGTATCGAATTGTGACTTGAAGATCCTGTTAGACCAGGGAGGCAGTGACCGGAATGCCCTAAGTAAAATTTTAGAGCTGTCAAATGCAGAATTCAGGGAGCTGGCGAACCCAGAGCCAGGGCAGTGCCTGATCGTCTGCGGGGACCAGATCTTGCAGTGTGATGCCTATATAGACAAAAAGAATCCGCTGTATGAGATCTATTCCACGAATTTCCACGAACGTGCAGCCAGAAAGAAGGAGGCGGGATATGAAGATCCAGCAGCGGGAGAACACCAGGCTCCGTAAACGGGCGAGGAGCGTAGGGAAGGCCGCTGTCCTGCAGATACGGGGGAGGAAGATCAGGAAAAAAACAGGGGCCGGCGCTTTGCTGCAGCTTCCGGACAGCCGGGCAGCAAGTATCTGGATGCGGATGCCGGAGGCAAAAAAGGAAAGGCTCCTGAACCAGGCCAGGTATGGGGCAGTCCTTTCAAAGAAAGCTGCAGAGAGGCAGTGGGGAAGGGACATCCAGCGGGATGCAGGGATGCAGGATGCGATGCTGAAGGAGGAAGCGGCACAATATGAACAGGAAGGTTCCCAACAAAGAACCGGCTGGCTAAAAGACAGGATCACACAGCCAGACAGCGTGGAGGCAGACGCCATCCAAAAGCCAGGGCGGCAAAGCCCACAAACACAAAGCACACAGGTGCAAAGGATACAAAGACAAAGCCGGCAGGGAACCGTCCAGTATATGGCATTAGAGGGCCAGGATGCAGCACAAGCCCCTGAACCGGGGACAGCAGCAATAGAGGGCCCCCAGCCGGTATATGAAGGGGCCTCTCAGAACCGCAGGCTTAGCCGCCGTGTCATGCGGAAGATCCTGCGGGGCGGAGGGACAGCCGGCAGGGCAATCGCAGGCCAGAGGCTGCAGGCAGGAGAACAGGAAGAGGCGAACCGGCAACAGCAGAAGGCTGTCCGCCAAGGCACTGCGCCAGTAAGGAGAGCGGTGAGGAGGATCGCTGGAAGGATCGGCCGGGCCATAGTAAGCACGGTCATGGCCTTCAGCCCGGCAGGGATCCTGCTCCCTATCTTTCTGATCCTGGTTTTGGTTATAATAGGGATTTTTGGTTCCATGCAGTCAGGCAGCGCACAGGCCACTGGCCTGAGCCAGGAAGTGGAGGGATATCGGGCAGCTGTCCGGGAAGTGGCAGGGCAGTACGGGATGTCCCAGTACGTGGAATTGATCCTTGCAGTCATGATGCAGGAATCAGGCGGACAGGGGACAGACCCGATGCAGGCAGCGGAGGGGGCTTATAACACCAGGTACCCACATGTGCCGAATGGGATCGCGGACCCTGCCTACAGCATTGCGTGCGGGGTACAGGAATTAAAGAATGCCTTGACTTTGGCAGGGGTAACGGGCAGCACGGATATGGTGAACATCCGGATCGCCCTGCAGGGCTATAATTTTGGTCCAGGCTATATCCAGTGGATGCAGAGGAAAGGCTATTTTGAGTGGAGCTTTGGAACGGCCTGTGAGTTTGCTGCAGGCACGGGATGGGGACAGAGGGCAGATCCAAATCATCCGGCAGGACCCTGGAGCTATGGGGATCAATATTACCCGGAGCATGTGCTGCGTTATTATACCATCAAACAGGGCACTGGTGCCTTGCCGGAAGGAGGGCTGCCGATCCCGGTCTATAACCAGAACGACTATCAGGAACCCTATGGGCGCGGTACGATCGCAGGATATGGATGTGGGCCTGCCTCTTTTTCTATGGTGGTCAGTTATTTGAGAAACGAGGCGATCTCCCCGGCAGATGTGGTGGCCTGGTGCGGCAACAGCTACTATGTGCCAGGGCAGGGGACCAGCTGGAATTTTTTCGAGGAAGCTGCGGCGCACTATGGGATTGGGCCAGTGACAACGACCACAAGCCCGGAAGCGGTCCTGCGGGCGCTTCAGGAAGGCCGTCCGGTCATTTCTTCACAAGGGCCGGGGCTGTTTACCGGAGGCGGTCATTATATCGTCCTGCGGGGGATCACCGCGGAGGGGAAGATCCTGGTCAATGACCCGAATGACAACACACAGAAACAGTATAATACACGTCCATTTGACCTGTATGCAGAGATCAACAACACTTGCAGACAATATTGGATATTTGAACCAAAAAGATAGGAGGCAGACCATCATGCGAGATGAAATCGGATCAAAGGAGAAGAAGAAGGCAAGGCTCACCATTGCTGGCGGGATCCTGGCGCTGGCTGTCCTGGTGATCCTGACGGTCATCGGCAGCGTGGAACGGACGAGGCCGGCAGAAAGAGAGACTACCGAAAAGGAGCCGGAGACAGTCGTTAGTACCGAGGAGCCGGAGGGACCGGGTCAGAAAGTACCGGATCAGGAAGAAGGGGAGAAAGCTGGCGATCCGGATGAGCGGGAGGATACGAAGAGACCAGAGGACAAGAAAGAGTATCCCCGTGTGAAGAAGGGAAAAGACGGTCTTTCTTATACCCCGTATGCCAGTGAGACAAAATGGCGGGAGCTGACCGATGAAGAGAAAGCAGAGCGGATCGAGAACGGCATACCGGTGCTGCAGGACAAGAATAAGACCATCGACCGGATCTGCGCGAGGAAGGGCCGTCCGGATCTGGAGCCTTATTCCTACCTGCTCACATCCAGCTTGAAAAGCTACTGTGACAGGGAAGGGATAGAGGCAGCAACAGGGGAGTTCTTGGCCTATGATCAATGGATATCAAAGGATGAGGAGAGCTTTTTTATCGTCCTGAATGACAAGAAAGAGACCATTGTCCTTGCGACAGCAGAGATGCGGGGGGCCGATTGGAAATTTGAGCGTGTGGAAGGAACTCGGGAAGAGGTGCTGAAACAGGCAGAGGAGAATGAGGACAAAGTGGATGACCTGCCGGCCAAGGCAGCGAAAGATAAGACCAAAAAGGAATAGCGGGGAATAAGGGATGAAACTGCAGAAAAAATTGGAGGAAGATTATGAGCGGATGAAGAGGCGGTATCTCCTGCTTGGGCCAGAAGAGCTTTTTCAATTAAGCGGGGAGATCTCACGGAAGATCCAGATATACCGATACTGCTTAAGGTACTCCTATGCGATCGAACAGATCCCGGATCTGGCAAAAAAGCTTCTATCCCTGGATGATCTGCTGGAAGATGCATATAGGTTCCTTGTAAGCCTGGAAATGCTGGAACAAAATATTGAATGGGATATGCTCTTCTGGCTGGACAGCCAGATGTGCACCATCCGGAGTGATTACGGATTATACAGTACATAATGGATAGAAAAACCTACAGGGCGTGGGAGCGCCGGGGTATTAGGGGAGGAATCCCCTAACAAGTCGCGTTTTGTGGCACAAAATGCGTAACTTGCCAAAAACCTATGGTTTTTGCGTATGCTTTTTGGGGAGAAAATCCGGATAGGTTCCGGTAAAAAAACCGGAAGTCATCCGGAAAGAATGGAGGAAGAAACAGAGTATCCGGAACCCATCCGGAAGAAATACCGGAACTCATCCGGAAATGCCCAGAAAAGAGGGTGAGGAATCCGGAACCCATCCGGAAACAGCCATGAAGGGAGGCGTGAAATCCGGAACTTATCTGGAAAAACATCCGGAAGTCATCCGGAAACAGCCATGAAGGGAGGCGTGAATCCCGGAACTTATCCGGAAAAACATCCGGAAATAGTCATGAAGGGAGGCATGAAATCCGGAACTTATCCGGAAAAATATCCGGAAGTCATCCAGAAATAGTTATGAAGGGAGGCGTGAAATCCGGAACTTATCCGGAAAAACATCCGGAAGTCATCCGGAGATAGCCATGAAGGGAGGCGTGAAATCCGGAACTTATCCGGAAAAACATCCGGAAGTCATCCGGAAATAGTCATGAAGGGAGGCATGAAATCCGGAACTTATCCGGAAAAACATCCGGAAGTCATCCGGAAATAGTCATGAAGGATGGCGTGAAATCCGGAACTTATCCGGAAAAGCATCCGGACGCCATCCGGGCAGTTATTGAGCAGAGGTATCTGAAAGGGGACGAATAAAGGAGATAAATGAAGGAAGAAACAAGGGAGTGTATCGTGAAGGCCAGACTGACCGCAAATGAATACCAGACATTCCTTAAAAAAGTAAAAGGCTCTGACCGTCCGGACAACATGTCTGAATATATTCGGGACTGCATCTTTTCTGATGACCTGAAGCATTCCATCGCAGTCGCAAGGGAATTAAAGAACCTGAATTACCAGATCCGGAAGATAGGAGTCCTCATCAACCAGATCGCAGCCAGCGCAAACCGGGGCGTCATGTTCCGGGGGGATGCGGAACTGGTACTGAAAAAGCTTCAGGAGGTGGAAGAATTGGTGAAAACATTTGAAGCACGTATCGAATAAAGGATTGCGGATTGGTCAGGATATGGATATAATAAAGGAAAATTGTGAGGGAGATACAGAGGAAGGAGGAAAACAAAGTGGATGAACGATACTGCCTGATGAATAAGGATAAGGTGCTTCTGACATTTGCCTGCACCAGCGGAGCTTTGGGAAGTATCCTTTTAAAAGAGGAGGCCTGCAACGTTTCAGCTGAGGAACTGCCGATCGGTTTTTCATCCATCCATACATGGGTGGAGCAGCGGCAGGCACCGAAGCATAGGGAGCATATTGCGGAATTGATGCGGCAGTGCGGCTGCTCCCGAATTGACGGCTTTTTAAAGATCACACATGCATTGAGCCTGAACGATACTTTCTGGGTCAAGCCAATAGACAGCTCTTTTAAGTGGGCGGATGTGTCCCTGTATAGAAACCCGTTCAATGACGCGATCGCAAAGATCGCTTTTGAGGGCGGCCTATACGGAGAGCAGTTTTCTACAACTTCACCAGAATTTGAAACGAGCGGTGCCTATGCGAAATGCTGGGTACGGGAAGAGGAAGGAGATATCTTCCTGTACAAGCGTGGGAGTACAGGCGGCAGGAATACAGGGCTGGAACCTTTTTCTGAAGCCTATGCCGCAGAGATCGCCAGCAGGATCTGCAGACGGCATGTTCCGTATACCGTTGTCCGGTATCGGGGAAGCCTGGCCTCTAAGTGCCCGTTGTTTACCAGTGAGCAGGAGGGCTTTGCTCCGATCTATCGCTGTATCCAGGGAGAGTATAACCTGACAAATGTGATGGATTATATGTCCCGGCATGATGCAGAAGAAGATTTCCGGAGGATGCTGGTATTGGATGCGCTTGTCCTGAATACGGATCGCCATGCCGGCAATTATGGGATGCTGTTTGATACGGATACGATGCAGGTTTCGGGGATGGCACCAGTATTCGACCACAACCAGGCACTGCTTCCTTATGCGGAGCAGGCGGAGTTTGATCATCTGCAGGATTATCTGTCCACCCGGCCTACCCGGATCGGGGAAGACTTTAATGAGGTCGCCCATGCGGCCCTTACCCCGGCCATCCGGGCGGATCTGATCAACCTGAAAGGGTTCCGGTTTGACCGGGAACATCCCTGCCATCTTCCGGAGGAGCGGCTCAAAATCTTAGAAGAGGTTGTAAATGAGCAGATTGATGGCATATTGAAGCTAAAACGGCTGTATATGCCCAGTATGCCCGAGGCAAAAGAACCAGAAAAGAAGGAAAAGATGAAAAAACCAGTAAAAAGGTTATAAGAAAAAGGCATTGGAGAGGATCCAGTGCCTTTTTTCGTGGAACGGAGGAGCTGATGGCACTTACAAAGCTGATGCATATGAAGCAGTCCGGAAGCCGGAAACCATCGCGGCATTTGAAGAATGGCATTGAATACATCATGAAGGAGAATAAGACCGAAGGCGGACAATGGATCGGGGGGAATGCGGGGAGCACACCTAAGGAGGTGTACCAGACCATGCTGGATACAAAGGAGGAGTATGGCAAAAAGTCAGGGAGGCAGGGATACCATTTCGTGATCTCCTTCAAAGAGGATGCGTCCCCTGAAAAGGTGTTTGAGGTCATGCAGGAATTCTGCCGGGAATACCTGGGGGAGAACTATGACTATGTGTTCACCGTACACACAGACAGCGCCCATATCCATGCGCACGTGATATTCAATTCCGTTTCCAGGCTGACCGGCCTGAAATACCATTATAAGAAAGGGGACTGGGAGAAATATATCCAGCCGGTCACAGACAGGATCTGCATGGCACATGGGTTTGAGAAATTTGAATACGAAGGGGGTGAAAGCAGGGATTATGGTGAATGGAAACGGGAACAGGATGGAAAACGTACCTGGAAGAGGGTCGTCCAGGATGATATAGACCGCCTGATAAAAGAAGTGGCATCCGTGGACGGGCTTTGTAAGGCCCTGGCCCTTGCAGGATATAAGATACGCCAGGGCGATTCAAAAGTACACGGGCGATATATTGCTTTTACCCCGACCGGAGGGGAAAAGGCGGTAAGGAGCTATCAGCTGGGCAAAGGGTATAACCTCCAGGATATAGAGCGGCGCATCAAGGATAAGGATGGGTTGACACAGGTGGACCGGGCAGCACGGATCCCCCGGGTAAAGTCCAGTGCATTTTCAAAAGAAGGGCTCCCTGCAGGAGAGACGGCGTTTTATCCGTCTGCCTACCAGTATTATTATATCCGGAGATACTGCCAGAACACGGTCCTTTACCAATACCAGAACACTAGATGCTACAGTGATATCCGGGAGACGGAGGAGCTTGCCAGGTGCTGCCGCTACTTGATCCGGAATAACATCCGGAGCGAAAAGGCCGTGCAGGAGAGATGGAAACAGCTGGAAGCACGCCAGGCAAGCCTGGATGCAGAGCGGACCCATTTTTATCAGACAAATTTAAGCCAGGATGAGACAGAGGCCTTAAAAAGATATGAAAACCTGCAGGCAGCATGCGCTGCGGCAGAGAAAGAAGGGAGGGATGATGACTGGGAGGCTTTAGCGGATGAAATGAACAGGTTACAGGAAAAGTACCCGCTGGAGGCGCTGCAGCAAAAAGAACAGGAGAGGAGAACGAAGCTTTCCAGACTGCGGGAAGAGAATGCGGCACTGCGCAATGAAAAGAGGACCCTGGCACAGATCAGCGCTCAGAGGGGTCGGAGGAATAAGGAGGTGGCAGATGATTGGAGTACAGTAAAGAAGAGGTTATGAGTTTCATTGAGACATGCAAAAAGAACGGGATCCAGGACGCCGCAAGGCTGTACCAGATCCAGGCCGCAATGCGGGCAGGCCTTACGATCAACCTGCTGGAAGCGCTTGGCAGCCCGGGGCTTACGGAACTGCAGATGCAGCAAATAGCAGGCCTGGCAGTCAATGGGTTCCCGGAAGAGGAAATCCTGGCTGTCTGCAAGGAACCGGAGCGGCTTAGCCAGCACAGGGAGGCATATTATAAAAAGACCTATGGGGTGGATCAGAAAAAAATCTATCAAGAGGTATTCAACGGGTTCCAGACGCAGTGGCAGAGGAACTTCGACCAGCTGCTGAAACAGACGGAGACCCTGTCAAATACGCTTGATTTTTTAAAGGAGCAGGTAAAACGAAAGGAGCAGGAGCTAAACAGCGCCGCTGGCCAGATTGAGGAGATGCACATACAAATATCGAAGGAGAAGGAACGTGCGCAGAACCTGGAACAGGAAAAAAGCAGATGGGAGATGCATGAGGACAGGGCAGAACCGGAAAATGGGAAGGAACAGCCCCGGAAAGAAAACAGGGAAATACTGCAGGAGATAGCGGCAGCCCCTTATGAAGGGAAAACCTGTCTTCCAGGCAAAAGGGAAGAAAAGGAGAAGGCACCAACCGGAGGATTCCTGTCTGCCCTTTCTATATGGAAAGGGAAAAAAGAAAAGAATCCGGAAAAGAAGCTGATCGCGCTCATTGGCAGCCTGGATGAGGGGCAGATGGAACAGGTCCTGGATGGATATGAACAGGGGCTGTCCCTGGAAGAGATAAGGAGTTATGCAAAGCCGGGATACAGCACACATCAGATGCAGGAGATGAAAAAATTGTTATTGAAAGCAAACAAGAAATGAGGCCGCCTTATGCCGACGGCTTTTTTATGAAGAAAGGGGAAAAACAAATGGCACAGACAGGGACAAACTTTAACGAGAACCTGAGCAGGGAACAGATGGAGGCATTCAGGGGCCAGTTAAGGCAGATGGAGCAGCTGGCCCGGAGACAGCAGGAAAAGATCGAGTCCTGCAGGAACTTCTTAGCGGAGCGGGACCTTCTGGCAGAATATGAATCCCGCTATGGGAGCCTGACAGCGGTGGATCTAGGGAAGGTCAAAGAGCAGGGAGAAGAGCTGCAGGAGGCAAAGGAAGAGAAAACGGAACAGAAGGAATACCAGGAAAAAAAACTAAAGGCAAAGAAAGTCCTGAAAATCTAAGGAGGCAGTCAAAATGAGTGAAAATGCTGAAATAGGATATGTCATCAGTGCGGGGATCGAGGGTACGGCTATGTTGATAAAAGGCAGTGTCGTGGCAGTCCAGGCGTTGATGAAATTAATGCAGTGGATGGCGAAAAGAGTAAAAACCGGGCACCTGAAACCGAGGGAATACCGGGACCTGCAGAGGTTCATCCAGCAGAGCAAGGGGAATATCAATTATCTGAACGTCCCTGCAGAGGATGCGAGGTATATAGGCCAGGTAAAAGAAGACCTCCAAAAGATGAAAGTCCCCTATCATATCCTTCCGGATCTGAACGCCGGTGATGGGATGATGCAGATTGTATACCCGGCTGAATATAAGGAAATGGTCACGGCGTGGTTCCAGAATTATTGTACGCAGCGCCTGGAAGAAGGGAATTTTAAACAGCAGAAGACTTTGACGGCTCTTGCCGGCGGTGAGGCAAAGACGGGGATCGTAACGATCCCCACAGAGGATGTGAAGCTGCTGGATGAAATGGAAGCGGATTTTGAAGACATGCATCTGTCCTACTGCCTGATGCCGGATGTCAATGTGGGAGACGGCACCAGGGAAGTGCTGTATGCGAAGCAGGATGAAGAAAAGATAAAGCACTGGCTGGAGAACTTCTGCCAGAAGCACATCGTGCAGGGCGGTGAAAAGACAGCAAAGGAGCTGCAGACAATGGCCGGAAACAAAAGCCAGGTCGGGTTCATCAATATCCCTGCGAATAAGGGAAAGGAAACCCTCAAACAAATGAGGGAGGATTTCCAGATGATGGGGGTGAACTACCATGTAATGGATGATATGCGGGCCGGGGACGGCCTGGTCCAGGTCATGTATCTGAAAAAGGATGAGACCGCTGTCCGGAACTGGTACAGCAATTATGCCACAGACCAGCTCATAAAAGGCGGAGAACATGAATACAAGGACCTCATAAACCTGACCAACGGCAAGACCCAGATCGTCAGCATGCCGCTTTCCGGTGATGCCCTGGCGGATATGAAGGCAGACTTTGAAAGCCTGCACATCAATTATACGATGCTGCCGCAGCTAAAAGCGAATGATACAAATACGATGCTGATGTATGCGTCTGCAGATGCGCAGCGCGTTGGAAGCTGGTATACCATGTACCAGGAAAAGGTGCTGCAGGAGACCGGAAAAGTCCTTCCGGAGATGAAAGGCATTACCATGGACCAATATACCAAGGGTGCGGAAATGAGTGCGGAGGACTACATGGCGACCGAAGATCCAAAGCAGAAGGCCAGTGTGGAAGCGGAGCTTCACAGGGCGGAGGCACCAAAAAAAAACTTAAATGAGGATCCGGATTATCTGCGGATGGATGCAAACCCGGCATATGAGAAAGTGATCGTCAATGAATCCCTGGTGGCAGGAATGCAGAGGGAAGGAGCCTTTATCAGCAGGATCCCGGGGAGCACGGACAGGTACCTGGTATGTAACAACAGGAACGTCTTTGGGAGCAGCATCCCTACGGCAGGCGGAAAAGGAAAGGCCTATATCATGTTCCTGCCGAAAGACGGCCGGAACCTCATCATGGACCGAAATGGGGAGTGGAAGGAAGGGATGAGCACAAAGGAACTGATGAAGCACTATGACCCGGTGGAGCGGGATCACGCAAAGACCGTGACAGACCATCTGGAAAAGACAGCAAAGGAAGTGGAACGGATCAAGAAATGGGGTGTTGAGAAGTGAAGAAAAAACAAGCAGCTATCTTTTCGGGTGTACTTCTGTTCATCATCCTCATAGCAGCGTATTATCTGTCCGCTGTCCTTGAAAAGGGCATAGATGTGGCAGCCGTCCTGGAACAGGCAGGGAGAATAAGGGAGGATCCATTTGCAGATTATTGGAACGCGAACACACCGCTCTTCCTTTTACTGGGCGTCGGGGTCGGTATCTGGCTGATCGCGTATATCCTGCAGCTGACTGGGAACTTTATGTTCGGCCGTGAGTATGGATCTGCTAAATGGGGAAATATCAAGGCGATCAATAAACGCCTTGCAGAGCCAGAGGAGCAGGAGAACCATATCCTGTCAGAGAATCTGCGGATGAGCTATAACCCGAAAAGATCAAAAATGAACAATAACCAGGTGATCATCGGCGGCTCCGGCCGGGGCAAGGGCTTCCAGAATATCTATCCGAATGTGACAAACTGTCATGGTGCCTATGTCATCACGGACGCAAAGGGTGACACTTTGAATACCATCGGCAGCTATATGGAATACAGAAATTATACAGTCCGTGTTATCGATCTGATCGACTTTGAAAAGAGCCTGCACTATAACCCCTTTGCCTACCTGAGGGAGGAAGAGGATGTCAGTATCCTGGTGGACAATATCATGGCAAACACGAAGGGAAATGACAAAGTGGGAGGGGACCAGTTCTGGGAGGACGGCCCTAAGATGCTGCTGATCTCCATCTTTGATTACGTCTGGTATGAATGCCCGAAAAGCGAACGTAACTGGACCAGCGTGTTCAAGTTCCTGGATATGGTCACGGTAAACGAGGAGAAGAATGCCTATGAACGCCTGATCGATTATCTGGAGAGCAACAGCGTCCTGGGAGGCAGCCATCCGGCGGTGAAGAATTATAAGATCTTCAAATCAGGCGCACAGGAGACCATGCAGTCCATCCTGGCGATCCTGTATGCGAGGCTGCAGTGCTTCCGTCTGGAAAAGGTGCAGTGGCTCACGGCGTATGACGAATGTGACCTTTACTCTATCGGTCTGGGCGTACACGGGAATCCGGACAAAAAAGTGGCATTCTTCATCCTGATCCCGGATGAGACGGTCTTATACTCCCCGATCGTGGGCATGCTCTATACACAGCTTTTTCAGATCCTGTTCGCCCAGGCCAGGAAATGCGGAGGGGCCCTGCCTTTTGATGTAGGATTTTACCTTGACGAATATCCGAACATCAAAATGCCCGGGGATTTTATCCGCGAGATCGCCACGATCCGCTCACGCCGGATCTATGCGAAGATTTTCATCCAGAGCATTTCACAGATGAAGTCCCTGCATGAGAAGGACTGGGAGACAATCTTTGGCAATGCGGACACTATGATCTATCTTGGGTCAGGGGAAAAAGGGTCTTATGAGTATGTGAGCGGCCTGCTGGGAGAGTTCACACTGAATAAAAGGAGCAGCGGTAAGACCTACGGGTCGCACGGGTCCACCAGCAGCAATGTGGATTCCCTCGGTCGGAAACTCATGACCGAGGACGAACTTCGGAAAATGGACAAAGAAAAATGCATTGTCCTCCTTGCAGGGGAGAACCCGGTAATGGATAAGAAATACCAGACAGGAAAATGTGAGCGTTACAAAAAGGCGGTTGAGCTGGGTTGCTATGATCTCCCTGACCGTGCCGTCAGGAACGGGATGTACTTTCAGGATCTGGAACAGGTATCCCTGGAACCCCTTGAAGAGGAGGAGATCGACTATTACCGGAAACAAAAAGAATCCGGCGCGAGTCCGCAATATATCATCCTGGATGAAGACAGTTTTCTGCAGATGCATTTCGATGAGGAGCCCATGGACGAGGAAGAGATCCGGGAGCTCATGGAGCAAAGCCAGGAACGGATACGAGAAATCGAAGAGGAACAGGGCGGTGCCATACTTGATCTATCCGTTGGCACTGCATATGACTGGATCAACCGGTATCCCCTTGATCCGGAGCAGATGGAGGAGATCATCCAGGCCCTGGAGGATGGGATGACCGATGAGGAGATCAGGACATTTTATGACCCGGATCTGACAGCGAAGCAGATGAATCAGATGCGGAGACTGCTCATGCTCAGCAGAAAGGAGGCAGCAAGGTGAATATCGAAGAGTGGAAAGAACGATATGGCGTGGTAGAGGAGCCGGGGATGATCGATATGGATGACCTGGAGGAAACGGCGGAGCTCATAGATGGAGCTGCAGGCGTGGAATGGAGGGATGAGGATGGCGACGGCGTTTGAAAAGGTGATGGACAGCCGGAAAGAGCTTGTAGAGAAAGTCATCCGGCTGATGGAGGAAGGATACCATAATAACCGCCCTGCCTGGGACCGTCTCGCATTTTACCCGCACAATCCGGAATCCGGATCCGTCTATAAAGGCGGTAACAGGCTGCGCCTGATGGTGGCCGGTATGGAAGCCGGCTATGCGGATCCCCGCTGGATGACCTTCAAGCAGATGGAGAAAGCAGGATACCACCTGAAAACAGGGCAGCACGGCGTGATGTGTGAGAAATGGATCTTTCAGGAGAAAAAGAAAGTAGAGCAGGAGGACGGGAAACAGAAAACGATAGAGGTAGAACTGAAAAAGCCAAAAGTAGCTTTTTTTTATGTTTACAATGCGGAACAGATGCAGGATTATCCGGAACTGAAAAAGAATGATCTGGATCTGGACCTTGCAAAACTGGCAGATGACCTAATCAGGAGCAGTGAATGCCCGGTATATGAGCTTGCACAGGACAATGCGTTTTACCATAAGGGCCAGGACCACATCGTGCTGCCGTTGAGGTGCATGTTCAAGGATGCGGGATCCTTTATCGCTACCCTGATCCACGAAATGGGACACAGCACAGGCCATGCGTCACGTCTGAACCGGACCTTTGGAACGCGTTTTGGTGATCCGGACTATGCGAAGGAGGAACTGCGGGCAGAGCTGGGTGCCCTTTTTACAGAGACAGACCTGGGCGTGGACCCGTCCGCAGAAGTGCTGGAGGACCACAGTGACTATTTAAAGTCCTGGATCGGAGCGCTGCGTGATGATCCCAATGAACTGTTCCGGGCCTGTGCAGATGCGGAGAAGATATCGGAACGCATAAAGAGCTGCCTTGAAATAGTTTTGGAAAAAGAGATACAGGAAGAAAAACAGCTGGAAATGCAGGAGCAGACGGCAGAGGATCCGGAAACATTGCCGGCAGTGGATCCAGCCGGACCGGAGCAGCCGGCTAAAGACAGCCAGCCTTCAAGCGAAGACACTTATTCTATCTATCAGCTGAGAATGGATGAAAAGCTGAGTGATTACTTATTTACACCCTATTCTGAGCTGCAGCGAAATGGGAAAAATGTGGAGAGTGATAATTATGAACAGGTCTACTCTGGGGAACTAAAAGAAGGGGAGACATTAGAAGATCTGTATATCCGCTTTAACCTGGACCATCCGATGGATTTTAAGGGGCACAGCCTTTCTGTATCGGATGTAGTGGTCATACACCAGGAAGGGCAGGAGACAGCGTATTATGTGGACAGCGTGGGCTTTGCGGATATCACCCATGAATTCCTGCCCAGTCCTGAATGGGATGCCGCTTATTGCCTGGATAATGATCAATACCTTTATATCCAGGTCTGTGACACGGGATATGATTATACACTGTTTAATCATATGGGTGAGCTGATAGATGGCGGACAATTGGATGCTCCAGCACTTTCCATGGAGGAGGCCTGTAAAGAGATCTGTGAGATGCAGGACTTGTCCCCGGGGCTGATAGAAAAGGTCCCAGTGAATATGATCGAAGGATTCCAGGAAGATGCAGCTCTCCATATACCATCATCAATAGAAGCAGAGAAACTGCCGGCACAGGAAAAGAATGTGCGGAGGATTAAGAGGTGATCAGGGAACTGCTGTGAAGACGAGTTTGCATTCCAACAAACCGAGTAGGTATGACAGGGTAGGCCGGCGTTTGATATGCTGGCCTATTCGACTTCTAAAGAGCTGTTTGTTATGCTATAACTACTAAGGGTGTGGGGTAATTGTGCGCGTAATTTGTCTTGATCTAAAATCTCCAGCATATCACAATCAAGGGCCTGGGCAAGTCTGTATATAATATCAACACGACAATGGTTGATATCGCGGCGCAGCTGTTCCAGATTTCCAATAGTTTTAATTGGCACGCCGGATCTGGAAGATAATATTTCCTGGGTCATACGCTTTGAAACACGGATTCTTTTGAGATTGCTAATATGGATTTCATGTTTTACTTTGGTCATTTGACTTCACAACCCTTCTTTTGTATGGTAAATTACTTACAAGGAGTTAGCAAATATGAAAAATGAAAATATACTTAGACACCTAAATGCATCATTTATTAAGATTGTGGAGTATGGGGTGGAGAAGATGGTTTATATATCTTGTAAGCCCAGTAGTTTGAGTAGGGATTTGGAAGTGTTTTTGAGGGAAGGGTATGGGGTGGAGAGGGTGTGTTGTGTGGATCAGTTTTGTCAGACCATTCATGTTGAAACGGTCTGTCTTCTGTCACGAAAACCGCAGTAAGTCAAAGGTTTCTGCGATTTTGGAAGAAAAAAGGATGTGTGTTTCTGTTTCCGTAGAGTGATGGTATAAGTAGAGTTTTACCCCAGGGGATAGGCTTTGAGGAATGGAAAATATACATTTTGGCGAAAGGATACTTTTCCGCAAAAGAAACTCAAGTAATTAAGTAAGTATCACAATAATGATATTAGTGAGTAAGAGAGGAGGAATGTTTTATGCCAAGAGTAGGAATTACTGCATACGATTTGCTAATTTCATGTCCAGGTGATGTGAATGGATTTGTCGATATTATTAGGGAGTGTGTGGATAATTTTAATAGAGTATATGGAAATATTAATAATATGGAAATTGTAACAAAGCATTGGTCAACAGATAGTTATCCGCAGTCAGGAGACAAACCGCAGGAATTGTTGAATAAACAATTTGTTCGGGAATGCGATGCTGCAGTAGCTATATTTTGGACGAAATTTGGTACACCGACAGATAAATATGGCTCTGGAACAGAAGAAGAAATTGAAGAAATGTTATCTTCAAATAAACAAGTTTTTATGTATTTTCTTGATGCACCTGTAAACCCATCTAATGTAGATATAGAACAATATAAAAAGGTGCAGGCCTTTAAAGAAAAGTATAGAGATAGAGGAATCTATTTTATAATAAAAGATAAACATGAACTGAGACAGCTATTTACTAATCATTTAGGGATGCATTTTTTACCGTTAGCGGTAGGTAAGAAAACGATATTTGAAAAAAAGGAAAGCCCCATTCTTAAAATTAAAGCAGCATCGTTGGAAGAAGATAAATGTGCAGTTGTGGAGTACTCTGGCTTTTCTGAGTGTAAACTGGTAAAGGATAAAAGAGAGAGTATTATTTCAAAAATTGCTTTATTACAGCAGAGATATCTGAAAAGTAGAGAGAAGAAAAATACAGAGAATATTGAGAAAAAAGAGAATCCTTTATTGCTCAATACTTCTGATTTGAATAAATTATTAGGAAAATCAGATTTTATGTTAGGGAAAATAATGGATGCAGATATTGCAGATAGATGGAAAAGTACCATTTATGAATTTGCCAAAGAGAATGATATTGAAATCGAAGCCTCTTTTTGGAATGTTGGAAATCTTAAAAAAAGGGTACCCACGCTAGTTCCATTTTATGGAGGTAGTGGTACAACTTTTGAAGGTAGTGAGGAAGAAAAAACACGATATGATTCCATAGAGGAATTGTACTTGGCTATTGTTGATTATTATGAATATATTACCTTTTTTGAAAGGGTAGATAAACAAGGATTAGTTGATTTAACCGTGGCTAATATAGGGAATACGTTTGATGAAGACATTGATGTGAAAATTATTATTAAGAAAAATCATGTCTGCAAAATAAAGGATATAGCCATTCCAGAAAGTAATATTATTGAAGAAATATTGAAAATGAGATTTTTGGAATATGCCTATCAAATTGATAGTAATGATGTTGTCGTTGAATATACGGGGTATCCTTTACAAAGGCCAAGTATGCCTTTAATTACTGAAAACCTATTTAATAGGCCATCAGCACAAGAAGAATATAATAGAAATAAAGAGGAGTATATAAAAAATCTAAACAGGATTTTCTGTTATGAGTATTATGAAAAAGAAGATGTTGATATTTTGATATTCCATATAGACTATCTAAAACATAATACTGTAATGGCATTTCCGTCAGTTTTGGTATTTAAGGAAATACCGGATTTTGTAGATTACGAAATATCCTCAAAATATGTTGCAGAAGTAGTAAAGGGAACTGTAGAAATTCAAAAGTAATACATAATGGGGATAAAGCTGTTCCCCCACTTTGAAAATCTATTGCATACTTTCGCTATGCAGTATAAAAACAAAGTTCAGGGGCACGTGGAAACCGTCGTGCTTCTCGTAGGGAAATCTTGATTTTAATAGGGATTGCGGAATTACAGAGGACGGAAGGCCGATGAGACATATGAATTATCTTTCCAATGCACTGAATACAGAATCACTTGAAAAATCCCCTGATTTTACAGCTGCCTTAAAGGAGAAGAATACACCTCCGGTTTTGGTTGTGCAGCCGGAATACGGTGTTGTGCCATGGCAGATGCATTACCAGTACAGGGAATATTTTGACGATGTCAGATTTGTAATTGCACCCGGCTCCGGGTACAGCGTTTGGGGGACAGAGTCAGGAAAAGATATTTTAGTGCGCAATGGGGATGCTCTGTTTAAAGGGGAAGCAATCCCTGATGCATATACATCAGCGGAGAATCCGTTCCCGCCTGTGCAAAAGGAATCGGAACGATGAAAAAGAATCGGGAAATCAGAATGTAAATTCAAAAAAATATGCCACTGTCGTGGGAAAGCCCTCCGGTCATTTGAGGGGGGGCAGAAAAAATATTCGCGCAAGGGAGAGATAGGGATGAAATCTGTAATTATTTATTATTCTTATACAGGAAAAACGAGGGAACTGGCTGAAAAAACGGCACGGGATATAGATGCCGATTTGATTGAGGTAAAGGAAAAAAGGAATCGTTCCACTTTCAATGCTTATGTCTGTGGGTCTCTTGCCGCCAGAAGGCAGAAGAAAACAGAAATTAAAGAAGTTACGTTTGATTTATCTGAGTATGCAAAAGTGATTGTAGCGGTTCCGATTTGGGCAGGCTTTCCCTCCACACCTTTTAATAATATTCTGGAACTGCTCCCTGAAGGAAAAGAAATTGAACTGATTCTGACATCGGGAAGCGGAAATTCTAAGGGGAGTAAGGAAAAAACAATTTCACTTGCCAAACAAAAAAATATTAAAATCATAAAGTATACAGATGTAAAAACAACAAAGTAATCCGGCGGTACTGGTATATATGCGGTAAGCAGTGTTTTAGAAATCATGATTACAAGTTGAATTTTTTCAGTAGTTACAAGTTTATATTTTGTGTTTTTTATAAATATTAGATTGTCAGTTCGGAAGAATAGAGATAATGGGGAATACGAGTATGGATTATTCGATGGATGAATTAATGGAAGCGAAAAGACAGATTGATTCAACTTTGCACAAGCTGAGAGAAACGATAAAAACGTTTGAAGCAAAAGAAAATGCTTTCCGGTATAAATCTCAGATCACATTGGCTAAGAGGCGTGTAAAGGCTTTTGAAATTGCCAGTCATTTTAGTGAGGATGAGATAGAAAGAAAATAGAAAAAATAGTTTGCAGTGAATTACTTTTCAACAGTATAAGATTATTTTAAAGCATCAGTCATGAATGATTGGTGCTTTTTGTGTGTCATAAAAGGAGGTGTCGTTTTTGTATCCGATGAGCAAGGCATTCCGACAGGCGGTGCAGGAGAACACCGGAAGGTATTACAGGCCCGGGAGGATTAACACGGAGGTCGGGGTGAAAGTAACCCATATCCAGGTGAAGAGGGCGGCCATGCTAAACGGTTTGGAGATGCTGTCTGTGTATATGGGAGATGACATGGAGATGTATCGGGACGTGCTGTTTTATTTGGGGCAGATTCTGGACGGCCTTTTAGGTATGCAAATACCTTTGCAGTCTGCCACATGGGCTTACGGGTAGCGAGAATCATAGTCTTTCGGATTGGCAGTATTTTGCAAAATGCATAAGGTGCTGTTAAGAACAGAGTGTAAGTAACCAACTTGCCTAAGTGGACGAGTGACCATGTTTCTGTATATTGAAGATTTCGGCCATATCATATAGTATTGTGACTATACAAATAGTGCATATTACACAAAAGGAAAAATTAAGTAAATCATGGAAAAAAATGTTACCAGAAAAGATATAGCGAAAGAGGCCGGTGTTTCGGTGTCTGTGGTCTCGAGAGCACTTAACAACAGCGGATACGTTGACAATGAAAAAAAGAGACGAATTCTGGAGATTGCGAACCGCGTAGGGTATATGCCAAATCCTGTTGCAATGGCATTGCAGCAGAGGAAGACATACCAGCTGTTATTTTTCTGCGGAGACCTTACAGGAACATACTATAACCAGATGTATCATGGCATGGCCAGGGAAGCTGAAAAAAAGGGATACCATGTTATGGCTATCATGAATGAACGGGATTTCGAGATGGTGAAAAAGACATTGGCAGACGGTGCGCTTTTTCCTACAGAGACAGTGGCACAGGCATATGCGGAAAGTATCGGAAAAAACTATTATCTGCCGACAGTTACGGCGAGTTTTAATCCATCAGTTGTTTTTGCCAAACCTATGCCGGCAGTTATTATTGATAATAGAAAAGTTATCAATACGGCGATTGACTATCTCCGGAAAAAGGGCCATCGAAAAATTGGTATGGCGCTTCCTTTTAACGAGGGCTACGCAAATCTCCGCTACCGCTACTGGAAAGAGCGGATGATGCAGGAAATAGGGAAAGATTACAGGAAATATATCCTGGATGTACAGGGAGATTTGAATAAAACAGAAAAACCAAAGAACAGCAGCCAGAAGGACTTCAGCTGCGAAGCGGAAGGGTTTGTATACCTGGATTTGTTTTTCATAGGCAGAAGGGCAGCGAGGATGTATAAGGCATCTGCACATAAGCCCACGGCCATCATTTGTTTTAATGATGATATGGCATTTGGAATGATGGAAGAGTTAAAGTCTTTGGGATACAGTGTGCCGGAAGATGTTTCTGTTATAGGAATTGACGGGCTTTTTACAAGAGAAAGATATGAGCCGAAGCTGACAACAATAGCCATCTACCCGGAACGCCAGGGTGCTGAATGCGTAGATGTTTTAATAAATGTATTAGAAGGAAACAAATATAAATACATGAATTACTCTCCGTTTGAAATTCTGGAGGGAGAGACCGTAAAAAATATAGAATCTGTTTAGCAGGTTTTTACATAATCAGGAACATATATCAAAGTACAGCGCGCAGCTTTGATGTATATATAAATTTATTGAAAATGGATGGAGGAAGAATGATGAAATTAAAAAAATTGGCAGCTGTGGGACTGGTTGGAGTCATGCTTGCAGGTTTGACAGCCTGCGGCGGCAATTCAGAAAAGGCAAACGCAAAAACAGCAGACGGCAAGGAAAAGGAAAAACTGGTAATCTGGTCTTGGGGAGCAGATGAGGAGAAGAAATCAAGAGAGACAATAGTGGAGGCATTTCAGAAGGCACATCCGGAAATAGAGGTGGAACATTCTGTGATTCCTACCGCTGACCATGTATGGGATCAGAAGATGACAGCAGCATTGTCGGCAGGTACCGGCCCGGATGTTATCCAGATGTCCCCGGATTATTATGGGTTATATACGGAATATTATGAAGACCTGAATCCTTATGTGGAAAAAGAAGGCGTTGACCTCAAATCTGTAATAACAGAGGGAATGATCGAACCGTATTACCGCCCGGATGGTAAACTTGAGGCTATGCCTTTATTGGAGAATGTTTTTGTCCTGGCTTATAACAAAGATATGTTTGACAAGTTTGGTGTAGAGTATCCTACCAATGACTGGACATGGGACGACCTGGCAGAGAACGCTAAAAAGTTTGCCGGAGGAGAAGGAGCGGATGCTACCTACGGAATAGTAAACCATTGGATTGATGCAGGATTGTCTGTGATCTGTAAAGGCGGAAGTGCATACTCAGATGACTTAAAGACATGTGAAGTTAACAGCCAGGAAGTAAAAGACGGACTGAATTTATTCGGAGATTTGGTTCAGAGCAAGGCAATGCCGGATGACACAGCAGCAAAGAGCCTCCCGAAGGAACAGTTATTTGTATCTGGACACGCGGCCATGTATACGCTGGGCGGATTTGAGACAAAGCTGATCGCAGAGGAAGTGGGAGATAATTTTTCATGGGATGCTGTCTCTATGCCTAAAGTGGAAAATGGAAAGAACAATCTCATGTACGCCACAGGCTATGCCATGCTGAAAACTTCAAAGAACAAAGATGCAGCCTGGACTTTCCTGAAAGAAGCAGCGTATGCAAATGAAGATATGGCGAAAGAAACCAGTAAGATCGGTCTTACATCCTGCAAAAATATTGCAGAGACCTATTACAAAGATTTAGAGTATGGACCGATTAAAAACAGCGCTTTTCTTGACGGTCTGTCCGGCGCAAAACTGAATATATGGGGCGGTGCATTTTCAGCAGCCGGCGATGTGTATACACAGATTTGGCAGTCAGTAACCATAGACGGCAAGACTGCAGAGGAAGCTATGGAAGAATACTATCCGGCTCTGGAAAAGGCATTTAACGAGGCAAACGGCAACTGACAGTCAGGATGACACAGAAGCAGAGGTTATCCGCCGGGTTATTTTGAATCGGGGGTAACCTCTGATAATTCATGACAATAGCGGGTTCACAGTGTGTACTTTCTATGGTCGATTGGAGGCATGGGAATTTTGAGGAAACCGGGAAAACAAAAAAAATATACAACCATGAAAAAAAGAGAAGCCAGGAATTTTTATATTTATACAGCTCCCTGGCTGATCGGATTCCTTGTACTTACATTGTATCCGATCTTGTATTCTTTTTATTTGATGTTTACAAATATGAATCTTACGGGAATCGGGGAATTTGTGGGGCTGGATAACTGGAAATACGCATTTACGGATGACACTTTATTCAGGAGAGCTTTTTTGAATACCCTGAAATATGTATTTATGTTCGTTCCGTGCAGCATTATACTTGCCTTTTTTGTTGCACTGCTTCTGAGCAAGAAAGTAAAAGGTCTGGGATTTTTCCGTACTGCATTTTATATCCCATACATTACCTCAGGGGTTGCGGTGACAATCCTTTGGGGATGGATTTTCCAGAAGGATTTCGGAATTATCAATTACATACTATCCCTTGTGGGGATTAAGGGGCCAAACTGGCTGGGGGATAAAAATGTAGCCATGATTTCCATAGTGATCCTGTCGCTGTGGACCATAGGAAATAACATTATCATTATGCTGGCAGGTATACAGGATATTCCGCAGTCTTATTATGAAAGCGCACAGATTGACGGGGCCGGCTCCCTGCGGCAGACGTTTTATATTACGCTGCCTTTGTGTACGCCCACCATATATTTTAATCTTATTGTTACAGTGATCGCAGCGTTCCAGGTATTCCAGCAGCCGCTGATCCTCACCAACGGCGGTCCGCTGAACAGTACCTATACGGCGGCTATGCACTTGTATAACAACGGATTTTTATATGGGAAGATGGGGTATGCTTCCATGATGGCCTGGAGTATGTTTGCGGTGATCATGCTGATCACAATTGTAGTTGTATCCACATCTAAATTCTGGGTGTTTTATGATGATTAAGGAGAAGGAGAGATAAAATATGCGTACAAGATCACAAAAAAAGACAAAGCAAATGGCAAGGATACTGACATATTTTGTGCTGGTCATTGCTGCTGTTATCTGCCTTTTCCCATTTATATGGATGGTTTCCACATCCTTTAAGCCAATGTCGGATATCTATAGTATGCCTCCCACTCTTATTCCCAAGCATGGTACATTCGAGAATTTTGTGGAAGGATGGAAAGGGGCCAATTTTCAGCTTTATTTTAAAAATACTGCGGTGATCACCTTTCTTGCCACAGTAGGGACCGTACTGTCATCCTCTGTAGTCGCTTATGGATTTGCACGGTTCCAGTCCAGATTATCAAAGATTCTGTTTATGGTGCTCTTGGGTACCATGATGCTGCCGACTCAGGTCACACTGATTCCACAGTATCTGCTTTATTACAAACTGGGAGTGGTGGATACCATATGGCCGCTTATTATCCCAAGCTGGCTTGGAGGAGGCGCGTTCAATATCTTTTTATTTATCCAGTTCTTCAGGACTCTGCAAAGGAACTGGATGAGGCGGCAAAGATTGATGGTGCAAATTCCCTGCAGGTTTTCACAAGGATTCTGCTTCCGGCAGTAAAACCTGTTATGCTGGCTGTTCTGGTGATGGCTTTGGTGTTTAACTGGAATGATTTTTTCAATCCGTTAATCTATCTTAATTCCAATGATAAGTTTACAATTGCCATCGGACTGCAGTTTTTCAAAGGCTCTCAGGGAAATGTCCAGGTTGGGCAGATGATGTCCATGGCACTGATTTCTCTGCTGCCTGTGCTGGTGATATTTGCCACCTGCCAGAAATATTTTATCCAGGGAATAAAAATGTCCGGTCTGAAAGGCTGAGACATTCCCTGACACTCACAACTATAACAAGACAAAATGGAGGACAACTTAAATGAAATACAGAAACCCGATTATTTCCGGATACAATCCTGACCCGTCAATCTGCCGGGTAGGAGAGGATTACTATATTGTTAATTCATCTTTTGAATTTTATCCGGGAGTTCCCGTTTATCACAGCAGGAACCTTGTGAACTGGGAGCTTGAAGGGTATTGCCTTACAGAAGAATCTCAGCTTGATTTACATGGGTGCAGGCCTTCGGGAGGAATCTATGCACCTACAATCCGTTATCATCAGGGAACTTTTTTTATGACGACAACGAATACATCAGGTAAAGGGAATTTTATTGTACATACCACGGATATGAAAAAAGGATGGTCCAAGCCTGCCTGGGTAGATCAGGGGGGAATTGACCCGTCCCTGCTTTTTGATGATGACGGAACGGTGTATTTTGCGTCCACCAGTATGGACAGTGAAGGAAAAACCGGGATCTTCCTCTGCCAGGTAAATCCTTTTACAGGGGAGCGGCTCACGGAGAGCGTGGTGATCAGCAGAGGGTGCGGCGGCAGGTATGCGGAAGGCCCGCATCTTTATAAATGGTTTGGAAAATATTATCTCATGCTGGCTGAAGGCGGCACGGAATACGGACATATGGAGACCATACTGCGGTCAGACAGCCCTTACGGACCATTTGAGGCGTGCCCCCATAATCCGATACTCACTCACAGAGATGACATGAGGGAGGAGATTTACTGTACCGGCCATGCAGATATGATAGAGGACCACTATGGGAACTGGTGGCTGGTCTGTCTGGCAATCCGTCCATGTCAGGAGAAAAAAGACAGGGTACTGCTTCACAATCTGGGGCGTGAGACTTTTTTGACGCCGGTTGTGTGGACAGAAGACGGATGGCCCATTGTAGGGGAAAACGGTTTGATCTCACCGGAGATGGAAGGTCCCCTTCCCGGAGAAAGGCCGGCACCGGTCAATCGTGATTTTGCAGACGATTTTTCACAGGATAGGTTCAGCCTGCATTATAATTTCCTGAGGAATCCATCTATGGAGAATTATGTGAGGGATACTGCAAAGAGAAAGCTGATTCTTAAAGGAACCAGTACAACCATCAATGAAATGGCAAGTCCAACCTGGATCGGTGTGCGGCAGAAAGGGTTTGAGACGGTATCCGTGGCAGATGTTTCATTGCTGGATGCAGTACAGGGAATGCGTGCAGGTCTTACTGCTTATTATAATGATTCCTATCACTATGAGATTTATCTGAGCAGAGAAATGGACAGATGGAAAGTTTGTTTGGCGAAACATATTCATGACATTTTTACAGTTACAGCAAGTGCGGAAATTCCTGCAGCAGAAAATGTTAAGCTGCGGATCGTATCAGATAAAACATATTACAGATTTTCTTATAGTCTGGACGGTGAAACATTTGTGGAACTGGGAAGCGGGCTGACGGTAGGCCTCTGCACAGAAAGTACGAGAAATATGACATTTACAGGCACTTACATTGGTATGTTTGCGGAAAATGGCTGTGCCGCATTTGAAAATTTTCATGTGAAGGTGCTGGATTATTGAAAAACAGAGATACTGCAGTTTCAGAAGCAGAGGGATGGTAGAATGCATAAATTACGGATTCATCCAAATAAGATAGCAGGAAAGATTAACAGAGAAATTTACGGGCATTTTTCGGAACATCTGGGGCGCTGTATTTACGGCGGGATTTATGTGGGTGAGGATTCAACCATTGAAAATGTAAACGGAATGAGAACAGATGTAATCAATGCTTTGAAAGAAATAAATGTACCTGTATTAAGATGGCCGGGCGGATGCTTCGCGGATGAATATCATTGGATGGACGGCATCGGTCCGAAAGAGAAACGAAAGAAGATGATCAATACACACTGGGGCGGTGTGGTGGAAGACAACAGCTTTGGAACACACGAGTATTTTGAACTTTGCCGCCAGCTTGGGTGCAGTGCATATGTCAACGGAAACCTGGGAAGCGGTACTGTAAGGGAAATGTCGGAGTGGGTAGAGTATATTACCTTCAAGGGATTGTCACCTATGGCACAGCTTCGTGAGGCGAATGGTTCCGAGGAAGCCTGGGATGTAAAGTTTTGGGGTGTGGGTAATGAAAACTGGGGATGCGGCGGCAATATGAACCCGGAATATTATGCAAATGAATACAGACGTTATCAGACCTATATCCGGGACTATAGAAATGACGGAGGCATTAAAAAAATCTGCTGCGGTCCAAATGCAGACGATTATACATGGACCAGAACGGTTCTGGACACCTGTTTCCGCAGCTCTGCGCCGGAACATCACGGGTTTATGGATGGCTTATCGCTTCATTATTATACCGTTCCCGGGGATGGGAAGGAAAAGGGAAGTGCTGTCTTTTTCAATGAAAAGGACTGGTACAGAACATTGAGCAAGACGTTGTATATGGAAGAACTGATTGAGCGGCATGGTCAGATTATGGATGAGTATGACCCGGATAAGAAGATTGGACTGATCATAGATGAGTGGGGAACCTGGTATGACTGTGAACCGGGTACAAATCCGGGATTTCTGTATCAGCAGAACACCATGCGTGATGCCCTTGTTGCGGGAATCAACCTTAATTTATTTAATAAACATTGTGACAGAGTGAAAATGGCTAATCTTGCCCAAATGGTAAATGTGCTTCAGGCTGTACTGCTGACAGAAGGGGAACGGATGATAAAAACGCCTACATACCATGTGTTTCAAATGTATAAGTGCCATCAGGGAGCTTCTCTTGTGGAAAGCACCCTGGAGATTTCCAGGATTGGTCTGGAGGAGGCATTTATGGTTCCGAATCTTACGCATTCCGTATCGGTTGATGACATAGGACAGGTGCATATAACTATTACTAATTTATCGGCTGATGAGGCCAGTGAGATTGAGGCTGAAATCATGGAGAGAGAAGTAAAAGAAGTGAAGGGTGAGTTACTGGCTGGAGATATTCATGCAAAGAATACTTTTGAGGAGCCGACAAATGTGCAGCCGATACCAATTCATAATATTATTTTAGATAATGGTGCTTTTAAGTTTACACTGCCGCCATGCAGTGTGGCGCATCTTGCGGTGAAATAAGAAGACCGCCGGGAGAGATTCCGGCGGTTTAGACTGTGGAAAACTATTATTATCAAGCTTCCGCAGATAGGAGACGGGAATGGCGCTGGATAGTTCAAAAATGAGAGTAAGCATAAAATATAACAGCGGATTCTCCAATCCGCTGTTATATTTTATAACTGTAGTTGTCAGATATCTATGTCCACATAAATCATTCCGCCTGCGCCTGCGCAGCCGGAATCCGAATCAACCGATTCAGCTTCCTCATCTCCATCGAAAGCATGATCGCCGCCATAGCCACCGAGAACACATCCGACACCGGGAAGGACCACATCAGGCCGATAATCCCGAAGAAGTAAGGCAGGATCAGCATACAGGGAATCATGAACAATACCTGGCGTGACAGGGAAAGCACTGTAGCGCCCATTGCCTTTCCGACTGCCTGGAAGTATACGCTGGCCACCATCTGAACGCCCATGACAAAGATGAAAATGGTCATATTTTTCAGACACATCACAGCGAATTCATTATACAAATCGTTTTCCTGACCAAATATGGAAATGATCTGCTGCGGGAAGATCTGCAGACACAGCATACCGAGAAAGCCGATGGTAACACAGACGATCAGGCAGGTCTGCGCCAGTTTTTTTACGCGTGTAAAGAGTTTGGCGCCGTAATTATAGCTGAACAGAGGCTGTGAGCCAACGGAGATTCCCATGATCAGAGACATCATCAAACCATTTACCTTATTGACAATCCCAAACACGGTCAGAGGAATGTCAGCACCGTACTGAGACAGCGCGCCGTATTTGATCGTCTGCTGATTCATAATGATCTGCATGACCAGTGCGGCACATTGTGTGAGGAAGGAGGAGAGGCCCAGTACCAGGATGCTCTTTACGATGGAGAGACGCAGCCTCATATTTTCCTTTTTCATTGTCAGTGTGCGGAACTTTTTCAGATAAAGAAGACTGAAGACAAGCGTGCCGAACTGTCCGATGATGGTGGCAAAGGCAGCGCCTTTCACGCCCCAGTGGAAGACGAAGATAAACAGCGGGTCCAGCACACAGTTGAGCACAGCGCCGATCAGCATGGATCTCATGGAATAGCCGGGGTTGCCGTCGGCACGGATCTCATCATTGATCATAATGCCCACGCTGGTAAACATGGTGCCAAGAAGATAAATGCGGCCGTAATCAATGGCATAGGGCAGCACTGTGTCAGTGGCACCAAAGAGGCGCAGCAGGGGAACCATGAAGATTTCACCGATGACACAGAGGATGATTCCGCTTGACAGGGCAAGGGTAAAGCCGTTGCCGAGAGTCAGATTGGCACAGTCCTGGTCTTTTCCGCCCAGATTCAGTCCGACATTGGCGGCGGTACCCACGGAGATCATCAGTGAGATCGCCATGGCGATGGTGACAAAAGGAAATACCACGTTGGTGGCAGCATTACCGAGATAACCGACACCCTGGCCGATGAAAATCTGATCCACCAGATTGTAGATGGAGTTTACCAGCATGGAGATGACGGAAGGTATGGCAAATTTCGCAAGGAGTTTTGGTATGGGAGCAATACCCATGATGTTATTTTCTTCCGGCGGGACTGCCGCGGGAGCCAGATTTTTATCAGACATTCGCGTTCCTCTCTTTCATAAAACATATTGGAAACAGTATGCTGCTAAGCAGCAGCGCCCGGAAGAACGTTCTCCTCCGGGCGCTGTGAATAAAAAGCAAAATGATAATAAATTACCGTTTACTGCCTGGATGCACGGTACATACCTTTGCGGAACGCAGGCGTCATCTTCTGTGGGAAATACATATAATTGGGTAAGCAGTATTTGCCGGGCTTGAAGTATTTTTTGACGAATTCTTCGCCGGCTTTTTCCTGTTCTGCTTCGGAAGCGCCTTCGGGCAGATCCGGTTCTACGTGGAGAAGGATCTTATCGCCGTATTCTTCGTACATTTTCTGGGTCGGGTTCATTGGCATGGGGCACCAGGACTGCCAGCCGGCTTTGATAAAGTTGGGAAGCTGCATTTCCAGGCTGCCGCAGCTGTGCAGGTCAGCAATCAGTCCTTTGGACTTGATGTGGTCTGTCAGCTCTCTCATGTAGGGAACGATCATCTCTTCGCCCACTGCAGGGGAGAAGAACGGCGCTCTCTGGGAACCCCAGTCATCGTGTACGGTAAATCCGGAGATACCGTCTCCGTAAGTCTCTGCGCAGCGGTCAACAAGTCTGCAGTACAGTTCTGTTGTCTTAGCAAACAGTTCTTTTAAGGCATCCTTCTGCTCGTCATCGATCAGAGCTACAACCGCACCTTCAAAATCCATGAAGGAAACCAGTCTCTCATACCAGCAGCCATTTAAGAACCAGAGCATGTTTGCTTTGCCGTTGTGGAGAAAGTCGTAGTTTTGTCTGCCGCTGGCATCCCAGTCCCATGCGTCGATGTCAGGGAACTTCAGGATTTGGTTCCAGTCATTGGCATCTTCAAGAAGAGGGGTGCCGGGACGGACCATGGAACCGCCTGCTACAGGAACGTATTCCCATTCGATGCCGAACATATCAGGGCCGCCGTAGTTTGCCATATCGAAGGGGACTCCTTCAATGACAAAGCCGCGTGCAATGTTATCCGGGATTACGGAAGGGGCAAAAAGACCAGACTCCAGACCGGAGGGACACCAGGTGGGTGTTCCGGCATACAGCTCTTTTATTGCCTCTTTTTCGGACTGGGGATAAGTCCAGGCGGGACTTTCCGGGATGGTAGGATCAAGCATATTAGGAACGGTATAAGCGATGGTCATTTCTTTTTCATCAAAGGGTATTTTTGACATAATTTTCTCTCCTGTTCTTTTTGAAATATTTTATTTTCTGTTACTTGCTCTGCTGCATTTTCTCAGCATTTGCCTGGGCGTACTTGGCAGCATCCTTGTCGCTGATCTTGTAAAACACCAGCAGGATAATGGCGGATGCCAGATAGATTAACCCGGGGAGCATGAACGTAACACGCATGAAATTGGAGATCCATGCAGTGTTGATCTCAAAGGCGCCTCCGGAAACAAAACCGATGGCAGACAACAGAGCCAGGCCAAGGGTATTGCCCACGGTCATACCGATCTTCATCGGCGGGGAAGCCAGGCCGGCAGCGATCGCACGGGTATCTTTTCCCGTTTTATACAGGAAATATTCACCTGCATCCAGGTAAAGGACTACCATGTAGGGCATCCAGGTATAGGTTCCGGCCATCATCAGAGACATGAGGATAATATAAGCGGTCAGGTTGGGAACACCATTTGGGGCACCGAAAAATGATACCAGGATCAGTGCAATGCTCATAAGGAGAAATCCAAATACACAGGACATTTTTTTGCCCAGTTTTGCTCCGAGCTTTGGCATAACCATGGCGGCTAAGAATCCGACAATGGCATTGATCAGAGTAACAAATGTAAGCTTGGTGAAATCACCGACAACATAAATAAAGTAATAGGTATAGTTAGCCTGATAGGTAAACTGCGCAATGTAAAGAATCGTAAATACCAGGAAAAGAACCAGCATCTGGGGATTCTTAAGCAATGTACCAAACATATCGCCGATGCTGACCTGGTTCACAGAAGCGGTAGCACCGACAGGAACATCCTTGCCGTCCGCGCATTTGGCGATTGCTCCCAGAGCAAAAGGCATAGGGATCATAAATACGAAAGCAACGATAAAATAGTTCCAGTTACCAAAAGGAAGAACAGTAACAAGGGTAGGAATGAAAGAACAAATGATGGTGATAACCGTGCTCTGCCGTGTCATGTTGACGGTCATTGCATTTCGGTTGGACATGTTCGGACCTGCTACGGCGGCCAGAACGCCATAGTAAGCAGTCTGAAGAATGTTCATCAGACAGTTCAGAACTGTATAGGATACAGCAAGGACTGCCACACGGACTACCATGGGAGCGGAACTGGTATTACATACCTCAGCCATGATTGAAACGGCCAGGATCCAGCGGCCAAGATAGAGCCAGGACTGGTTCTTTCCGGTCTTTCCGATTTTGACTTTTTCAATGATAGCACCGGCAAACAGGCTGAAACAGAAATCCAGAAACTTTGCCACGCCCAGTGCCACAGCCAGAGTTCCTGCGGGAATTACAAGAACCTCGGTGGCGAATGTATTCAGGTACATGAATCCGACCATGATTGCCAGGGTCAATAGAGAATAACTGCCCATTGTCCATATTTCTTTTTTACTACTTGTTACTTCCATACTGATTCCTCACTTTCTTATTGTAATGTAGATTTTGTTTTCTGCAGAGAGCCGTCAGGCATTCATGAAAAGATGTCATCTCATAGAAACTTACGGTCAGATGATACGATTTTCAAAGAAAGAAGCTGGCATTCGGCAGAAGGGTCACATTTTGTACAGCGGATACAAACAAAACAGGTTCCGCTGTTGTTTTCATAAATTATCCGACACGCATACAATGCTCCTCCCTTTTTCCCGGACACAGAGGTACTGTGATGGGGTATTTTATAAAATTTCACGAAATATTTTATAAAATGATTATAACTAAATTGGGATTTGATTGATATGTACATGCAATCCAATTTTGTTCCGGCTTTTATCTGGAATTTTGGTTATGGAGTATGTAGTTTTCTGCTTGAAGTTCAGGTAGAATTATGATAATCGGGGAAGTTTCGGCTTATGAGGGAGTCATTGTCTGTAGTGAGGGAAATATAAGCAAATAATGTCTGGCAATCTCATCTGTGTTTTGATAAACTGTATAACAGGTTAGCGTCCCTCTGCAAAGCCATGGGGAAGAGGAATTAGAGAAAGGTAAAAAACAATGACAGACAATTTTAACCAATACCCGCTTTCACAGGAAATCCTGGAAGCATTGGAAGGTTTGGGATATAAGACACCTACAGGCATACAGCAGGAAGTCATTACACCCATGCTTGCGGGAAAAAATGTGGTGGTGAAAGCACCGACGGGCAGCGGGAAGACGGCGGCATTTGCCATACCGATCTGTGAAGGTGTCCGGTGGGAGGAGAATGCGCCCCAGGCGCTGGTACTGGAGCCTACCAGGGAACTGGCAGTGCAGGTCAGCGAGGAAATGTTTCATATAGGAAGAAAGAAACGTTTGAAGGTGCCGGCAGTTTTCGGAGGGTTTCCCATTGATAAGCAGATTCAGACCCTGCGGCAGAAATCCCATATTGTCACAGGTACACCGGGACGTATTATGGACCATCTGGGCAGGGAGAGCCTGAAGCTTGACAAAGTAAAATGGCTGGTGATAGATGAGGCGGATCTGATGCTGGATATGGGCTTTATCGACGAAGTGAAAAATATCCTTTCTCTGGTTCCGGAAAACTGCAGAATATCCCTGTTCTCCGCCACATTAGGGCCGGAGATCAGGGAGCTGGCGGATGCGTTTATTCCGGACAGAATACTTGTGCTGCAGGAACCCACGAAGGAGCAGACAGCGGCGATCACGGAAAAGGTCTATTTCACTGATCAGGAGAGAAAATACGGGGACTTTCTCAAGGTTCTTATAAATGAGAATCCAAAGAGCTGTATGATTTTCTGCGGGACAAGGGAGATGACAAATGTTCTGTTTCAGAAGCTGCGCAGAGGGCGTATATTCTGCGGGATGCTGCATGGGGAGATGGAGCAGAGGGAGAGGCTTAAGACTGTGGATGCGTTTGGGAGAGGCTGCTTTCGCTTTCTGATCGCAACGGATGTGGCTGCAAGGGGGATTGATTTTGAACAGATTACCCATGTTGTGAATTATGATTTTCCAACGGGGAAGGAAACGTATGTCCATCGGATCGGCAGAACCGGAAGAAACGGAAAATGCGGTACAGCCATAAGCCTGGTAACAGAAGAGGACAAAAGGATGCTGAAGCAGGTGGAGGCATTTGTGGGGCAGGAGCTGCCCGGCGCGGAAATTCCGGAGATAGAGGAAGAAAAGGAAAAGGCATTCTGGAAAGCCCAGCGCGTAAAAGCAGAAGCGAAACCTAAAAAGGGGGCGGTATTGAACCGGGGAATTACACGTCTGTCCATCGGCGGAGGCCGGAAATCAAAAATGCGGGCTGGGGATATTGTGGGAACCATCTGCAGTATTGACGGCGTGGAGGCCTCAGACATAGGCATTGTGGATATCCGGGACAGTTTAAGCTATGTGGAGGTTTTAAATTTTAAGGGAAATCAGGTTATAGAATGTCTTCAGACGAAGCCGATCAAGGGGAAAGTCCGTAAGGTCAGAAAAACAAAGCGGCCGGGGGATTAGAGGCATCCGCGTGCCTCATATCCCTCTGCCTGCCGCATACGGTAATGGCTGGGGGTACAGCCTTTGTGCTGCTGGAAGATTTCCGCATAGTAACTGGGGCTCTGGAAGCCGCAGGACAGGGCAATCTCTGTGATGCTCATAGCGGTATCTGTCAGCAGGCGCATACTGACCTCCAGGCGGTAGGCGTTCAGAAAATCTATGGGCGTTTTGTTCAGGTATTTTTTGAAGATCCGGCAGCATTTGCTGCGGCATATACTGCCCGCGGCTGCAATATCGTTCAGGGAGAGTTTCTGTGTATAGTTCCGGTATATGAACGAGATCATGTTTCTTTGGGTGGATAAGTCCTCCTCCATGGCAGTGCTGTAGGACAATAGATTAGGACTTAAAAGGGAGTAGAGCGCAGCCCAGGCGGCAGTCAGCCTGCTGATCATCATCAGCTCATAACCTTCATAATGCCTTCGGCAGTCCTCACATGCCGCGTCGAAATGCCGGATGACCGCTGCCTCAGCGGGATTGTCTGCGTGAAGATAAATGTAGGGAAGATTCGGATGCCCGGCAATGGGATGGATGTACTTTTCCGTAAGCTCAGGATTGGTACACAGAAGATGGAGACGAAAGACAATGCAGGCAAAATAGCAGTCTGTCTTATCCTCTGAGAAACCGTAATGCATCTGCCGGGCATTTACTATGAGGGCATCGTGTTCCCGGACCGCCAGTTTTTCTCCATTCACATAGTAGACCATGTGGCCTTTCAGAGCTTTCATGTATTCGATATCCTCGTGCCAGTGGCAGAGAGCCTCCATATTGGCATAGGAGGAGAGCCACCGCTCTTTCAGATACAGGGGAATATTGGGGGTGTTGTAGTGGACAATCTCTGAGGCGTCCTTTAAAATGCTTACTCCGTTCACAAATACCTCCTTCATAAATACGATTGTTATAATATAATGGCATATTTTGATAGAATATACGGAATTAATACACTATTATTATACATGAAAATACTTGTTTGTGAAGGAGAAAAGAGATGGATAATATTACGCGCAGGGATGCAGGTCTTCCCTATATATCAGATGATGCGGTATTTGACCAGCAGAAGGTGACCAGAAGACTTTTAAGAGAATTTAATACTACGGACCCCTCGGATTTTGAGACATTGGGCAGGCTGGCGGGAAAAATAGTGAGTGGTGCACAGGAGAATGTGTCCATTATGCCGCCGTTTTACTGTGACTATGGATTTCATATCCAGGTGGGAAAAGGCTTTTTTGCCAATTATAACTGCACCATACTGGATGTGGGCAAGGTTACCATCGGGGAAAATGTTTTGCTTGCGCCAAATGTATCAATCTATACTGCCGGACATCCGGTGCATCCTGCAGCCAGACAGTCAGGATATGAATACGGGATTCCTGTGACGATCGGAAACAATGTGTGGATCGGAGGAAATGTAGTCATCACTCCCGGTGTGCACATTGGAGACAATGTAGTGATCGGGGCAGGCAGTGTGGTGACAAAAGACATTCCCGCCAATGTGGTGGCAGCGGGGAATCCCTGCCGGGTGATTCGCCGGATCACAGATGCGGATAAAAAATACTATTACAAAGACAGGGAATTTGATCCGGAGTCCTGGGCAAAGGTAGAGGCAGTGGAAATCGGTGAGTGATAAGAAAATATTTTATAAAAAGCTGTTTACCCTGGTCCTTCCCATTGCCTTTCAGAATTTTATGACTGCAGCGGTCAGCGCATCCGATGCCATAATGCTGGGTGTGATCAGCCAGGAGGCCCTGTCTGCGGTTTCCCTTGCGGGTCAGATACAGTTTGTTCTGAGCCTGTTTCTGGCAGCACTTACCATCGGGACCACAATCCTGGCAGCCCAATACTGGGGAAAAGGGGATAAGGTGTCGGTGGAGAAAATACTTGCCATTGCGCTGAAGTTTTCCTCTGCCATATCCCTTGTTTTCTTTCTGGGAACCCTGTTGATTCCGGAGACTCTCATGCGGATCTTTACCCCGGATGCAGGTCTGATCGCGCAGGGGGCGCAGTATCTGCGGATCGTGGGAGTGTCTTACCTGCTCATGGGGATTTCCCAGATTTATCTGTGCATCATGAAAAACAGCGGATATACCTTAAAAAGTACGGTGATAGGTTCTGTCTCCATGGTGACAAATATTGTGCTGAACGCAGTCTTTATTTTCGGCGTCTGGAAGGTTCCGGCTATGGGGATCGCCGGGGCAGCGCTGGCGACGGTGCTGTCAAGGGTTCTGGAGCTGGGATGGGCATTTACAGAATCCCTGCGGCATGGCAGGATCAGGCTGCATGTGAAATATCTGGTGCGCGCTGACCGGGAATTGAAAGGGGATTTCTTCCATTATACCCTTCCTGTGCTTGGAAATGAGCTCATATGGGGATGCGGATTTACCATGTATTCCGTTATTATGGGACATTTGGGCAGCGATGCGGTCGCTGCCAATTCCATTGCCAATATTGTGAAGAACCTGATCGCCTGTCTGTGTCTGGGGCTGGGAAGCGGCGGCGGAATCATTGTGGGAAATGAACTGGGAAAGAGGAATCTGGACGCTGCCAAAGATTACGGAGACAGGCTGTGCCGCCTCTCCATTTTGATGGGCGCTCTGTCCGGCCTTCTGCTTCTGGGGTTAAGTCCTCTGATTCTCGGCTTTTCCAATCTAAGCCCGGCGGCCCATGGATATCTGAAGGGGATGCTGTTTATGTGTACGTATTACCTCATAGGAAAATCTGTGAATTCCACTGTGATCGCAGGTATCTTCTGCGCAGGGGGAGATTCCAGGTTCGGCCTTTTCTGTGACGCGGTGACTATGTGGGTGGTGACAGTACCTCTTGGACTGCTGACAGCGTTTTATTTTAAAATACCGATATTGGCTGTGTACTTTATCATCAACCTGGATGAGATCATCAAACTTCCGGCTGTATACATACATTACAAAAAGTATAATTGGGTGAGGGATATAACAAGAAGCGGTCAGTGATACTGTTATAATGAGATATTCTGTAGTCTCAAGGGCGCATGACAGATACAGGAAAATGTCTGCAGCTGGCAAAGAGAAAGGAAAGATACCGGAAGGGGCATATTAACAGCCCTGGCGGCATCTTTCCTTTTTTTCAGGGAAAAGCGGGGAATGTTTTTTTACCAGAGATTGCCGTCCTCATCAAAGGGGAGGTATTCCGGTTCGCTCTCAATGATCAGATTTGGGTTGTTTTTTGCTTCCTCATAGTAAGATTCTGAGAGCATGATATGTTCTATGTGGAGGCTGTTTGGAATCCTTACAACCCTGGGATTCTTTTTATCGATCTCATTGCAGGTTCTTATGCAGACCTGGATGGCTTCCCTGTCGCTCTCCATGACAATGGGAATCCGCACACCGCCCAGAACTGTACAGGTAATCGCGTTTGGGTACATGGAGGATAAGTCCAGTTGATCGAAGACGCGTTTTGTGGTGGCGCTGGAATAGCCAAGTCCGATCCCGTTTCCATGGGTTTCAGGACTCAGATCCAGGACACAGACGCGCTGTGACCGGATTCCGCCTGTTGCGTATGGGGTACAGAAGGTTCCGGTGATATTGGGATCCATACCATCTCCGCTGAAGTTTTTTCCAATCTGGTCAACGACCAGAACATCACAGGAATCAACCAGGATCCTGGGCATATTGGCAAAGGCTTCCTGCAGGAGAGGCGGTTCTTTTTCAATGATCTCTTCTGCATTTATGGCTATGATCTTACATGTTTCGTCATACGCATTTTCAATGGTTGGGACTGCAAATAAAATAGGGGCGTTTTTAATGATCGCACGGCCGAACATGGGGACGTATTTGGCCATATTCTTGAAGCCCGCTTCATGGCAGACCTCAGCGCCGTGCTGTTTTCCAAGGCCGATAGCCATCATCTTCATGATTCCGCTTTCGTAGGGGCCGCGGAATGCTGTATGGGGTTTGATGCGGCATCCAAGGATGATACCGTCGGATTCGGCGGCGTTTTTGTCAATGAATACATCCATGCCTTCCTCATTTACCCCGATTTTTTTGACCTCCATGGAAGAAATAATAGGACAGCCTACATAGTCCTCTGTGATTCCGTAGCCTTCCAGGATCGCCCGCTGACCTTCCGCAGTGGCTCCGCCGTGGCTTCCCATGGCAGGGACAATGAATGGATGGGCGCCTCTTGATCTTACAAAGTCAGCAATGCATTTTGTTGTGAGTGCTACGTTTGCGATGCCCCGGGAACCGGCAGTGATGGCGATGCGCATGCCGGGTTTCACTTTGGAGGAGAACTTCTCCTGGGAAAGCAGGGATTCAATGATTCCGGGTATTTCCTCCGGCTCAATTTTGGGCCGGGGAAATACCTGTTTTACTTTAAACATTTTCGGGATGGTCTGGTCACTGACCAGGTCTGCGACAAAGGGTCTTTCTCTCATGAATAAATTCCTCCTGTTATCTTAGAATATTATCATATATCCGCCGGCTGCAAGCAACAGCAAAATAAGGAAAAAGACAGATTCCATCATTTCTGATACGGTATATGTTTTGATGCCTCCCTTGATGGAGAGCCCGCTGATATTGGTTACGATCCAGAAACCACTGTCGTTTACGGTTGCGCCGAAAAGTGTTCCGGACAAACAGGCCATTGCCACAAACACCGGCGGCAGTGTGATGGCGGAAGCCACGCCGGACATAATGGTCATACTGGTAAGCGCAGATACGGTACCTGAGCCGGTCACCTGTTTGATCAGCAGACCGACCAGGTAGGACAGGATCAGAACAACAAACACATTCTGTGCAAATCCGCTCACAATATCAGCAATGGCATCGCTGACGCCTGTGATTGTGATGATGTTGGAGAAAGCACCGCCCGCACCTGTGATCAGGAATACGATACCTGCGGAGGAGAGAGAATCTGTAGCAGCCTTTTCCGCTTTCTCTTTGCCCATACATTTTACGCCGATCAGATAAGCCACAATGGCTCCTGCCAGCAGAGCAACTGTTTTGTCACCTAAAAAGAGGAAAATACCGGGCTGTGCATCACCCATGGCACTGCCTGTAACTGTGTTTAAAAGAATCAAAATGATCGGTACAAAAATAGGCAGTAAAGCAAAGCCGAAAGACGGCGGTGTGATGGAGCTGTCCTCCTGTGCATCGATATGGACGCCGGCGGAAGACTCATCTGTTTCAGGATTCCAGAAGTCCGTCTTTTTGTCCAAAAACTTTGTATAGATAAAGATAACAAGGAATACGCCGATCAGTCCGAAAACAGTGCCGAATGCGATCATAATGCCTGTGTCAAATCCGAAGATCTCGCCTGCGGCAAGGGGAGCCGGGGTAGGGGGCACCATGGTGTGGGCAGCGGCAGCGCCTATGGTGATGGCGCCTACAATATGGGCAATGGATTTGTTGATCTCTTTCATAAGAGCAATGCCGATCGGGATCAAAATAACAAAGGTCACATCAAAATATACCGGGATGGCGAGAATAAACGCAGCCAGGCCGATGGCGTAGATCGCTTTTGTTTTGGGGAATGCTTTTACGATCTTTGAGGCAATGATCTGGGCACCGCCGGACCTGCTGACCAGTTCGCCCAGGATAATGCCGAAACCGATGGGAAGCCCCATACCCTTTAACATGTTGCCGAAGCCCACATTGATGCCGTCTATGGTCTCAACCAGGGAAACGCCGGATAATGCGCCCATCAGGATACTTCCCAACACTAAAGAAATGGCAGCATTTAATTTTACTTTCAGAATTAAAAATAAGATAACAACCATGGAAATGATCAAGGACATGAATAACCATGCAGAATGTGACATAACAAATACCTCCGTTCGTTTTTAAAATTCAAATATGACTTTCAGCATAGAGGCTGCGTTTTTATCAAAATCTGCAAAAGCAGCGGCTGCATCGTCAAATTTATATGTATTGGTAACTATTTTATCCAGGTCGACCTTTCCCTCTTTTACAAGGTCAATCAACTGCAGGAAATCTTTTTTCAATGCGTTTCTGGAACCGAAAATGTTAAGTTCTTTTTTCTGGATCAAAGTAAAGTTAAAGTCCAGATTCTGTTTTCCCACACCGATCAGCACAACACGGCCTCCGAAGGCAGCAGCGTCTATGCAGTTCTGGAATGTGGAGGGAAGGCCCACCGCCTCGATCGCCACATCAAATCCGTTTCCGCCTGTGGCTTCCTGCACTTTATCCATAAAAGTTTCCGGATCATCATTTAGTAAAATGTGGTCAATACCGAAGGTCTCCTGTGCGTAAGCCAGTTTTTGGGGAGCTACATCGCAGATAGTCACATCCGCGCCCAGAGCTTTTGCGGCTACAGCTGCCAGCACACCGATGGTTCCGGCACCGATAATGAGAACCTTGTCATCTTTTGTTACATTTGCCCTTGTGACGCCGTGATAGCTGATGCAGAAGGGTTCGATCAATGCCAGTGTTTTCGGGGAGAGTCCCTTGCCGTCATAGATCCTTTCAATAGGCATTGTGATATATTCCGCAAAGGCACCTTCTCTCTGAACACCCATGGTCTGGTTGGTGGTGCAGCAGTTCACCAGGCCTCTCTGGCAGGAGTAGCATTCCGTACAGTTGAAGTATGGATTGCAGGTTACTATCATACCCTTTTCAAGGCCCTTGTCATTCGGCTCGATCTCTATGATCTCGGCGGAAAATTCATGGCCCGGTGTTCTGGGATATGAAAAATAGGCAAAAGTTCCGCGGTAGGACCCCAGATCACTGCCGCAGATGCCGCCGTATAATACTTTTAACAGTGCTTCCCCTTTTTTCGGTACCGGCATAGGGAGTTCTTTGATAGAGACTTGACCGGGAGTATCGATAAACATTGCTTTCATAATTGTTGTTCCTCCAAAATGTTATAGGAAATTGCTTGTTGTATACAAGAGATGATAGGGTAAAATAGAAAAGATGTCAATAGAAAAAAGAAATAAATACTGAAATTTTCGATAATTTGTTATCTATATACAAAAAATAACCGATAAAAATGTGCATTATAGCCAAAAGAAAAATGTGGTTAAAAAGTTAGAAAAATAACAATGTATACAACTGTGGTGGAATTGAAAGGAGACAGGCTTTGCAATCCGCAGAAAATGTGGTAATATATGTAACAGATCATAACTATTCATCAGGTCTGCGCATTTACTTTGCTGACCGTAAGAAAACGTTTCGCAGCCAAGTAAAAATCCCATCGCCAAAGGCGGTTTTGCATGGATCTTTGCCTGTAACTATGAGGGAATAGAACAGTTACAACAGAACACAAGTTGCGCAGTGCACTGCAGAAAGGCGGCAGAATGCAGAAAGAGAGTTTGAAACAACAGGCTTACAATGCCATAAAAGCGAAAATATTAAATTGTGAATATGCACCAAATACTTTTATCAATGAAGAACTGCTGCGGGAAGAGGTGTCGGCCAGCAGAACGCCGGTCCGGGATGCCATCAGCAGGCTGGAGCAGGAGGGGCTGGTGAAAATTCTTCCGAAGAAGGGAATCATGGTCTCAGATCTGTCTTTAAGCCAGATCAATATGATATACGAGACCAGGATGATGCTGGAACCATACGCCATCCTTCATTATGGGAACCGGATAGAACAGGACGTGTATATGAAATATTACCAGGATTATCAGGCGTACTTAAAAGGCGCTGACCTGCCATATTCCTACGATGACATGGATGATCTTTTTCATCAGATGTTTATTGACGCCACATCCAATGTATACTTTCTGAAAACCTATGAGCTGATCAACAGCCAGATAAAGCGAATGCGGATCATGAGCGGGGAATGCTCCGAAAAGCGCCGCAAGGAGACCATCCAGGAACATCTGAAGATTACGAAATGTGCACTGAAACAGGACTGGGACGGCGCATCCGAAGCCATGAAAGAGCATCTGCATTTTTCTAAGAATGCCATATTTGAATTATTGTTTAAAGGAAATGACTGGTCTTTATAAATAGGAAGACCGGTCATTTCCTTTTTATGAAATACTCACAAAATGAAAAATTGTTTTTTATGGAAAGACACGAAAGTGTAAAAAATCAAAAACTGTTGTATACAACAGCGGATATATGAGCTATAATAGGGGCAGTCAATAAAGAAATTGCTTGTTGTACAGAAACTAATGAACAGGTCAGTGCACAGACTGTGCAGGCCGCAGTATGAAATAGTACAGAAAGGGCTTCTATTATGAGCATGCAGAGAAAAGAAACAGTAATACAGTTTGGAGAAGGAGGATTTCTCCGGGGATTTGTAGATTATTTCTTTCAGAAATTAAAAGAAAAAGAATTGTTTGACGGTTCTGTTGTGGTGGTACAGCCGATTGAAAAGGGAATGATCGGCGAACTGAATAAGCAGAACTGTGAGTACAATTTATTTTTAAGAGGAATTGACAAGGGGGAAGTTGTGGATGAGCATACTCACATTGATGTCATTTCAAGGTGTATCAACCCCTACACAGAATATGAGGCCTATGAAAAATTAGCAGAAAATCCGGACTTCCGGTTTATCGTATCCAATACAACGGAGGCCGGAATAGAGTTCGTTTCAGATAACAAGCTGGAGGATAAGCCGGCAAAATCCTTTCCGGGCAAGCTGACTCAGTTATTGTACAGGCGCTTCTTACTGGGCTTAAAAGGATTTATCATCTTATCCTGTGAGCTGATCGACCATAACGGAGAGGAATTGAAAAAATGCTGTATGAAGTATGCGAATCTGTGGAATCTGGGAGAAGAATTCAAGACCTGGATGGAGACAGAAAATGACTTCTGTTCTACTTTAGTGGACCGCATCGTGACAGGATTTCCCCGTGAAGAGCATGAAGCGCTGTGTAAAAGAATCGGGGAGCAGGACAACATGATGGATACAGCGGAGATATTCCATCTGTGGGTGATCCAGGGAGATCATGAGGACGAACTGCCTCTGGTGAAGGCCGGTTACAATGTGATCTGGACAGACAATGTGGACCCTTATAAGAAGAGAAAAGTCAGAATTTTAAACGGTGCCCACACTTCCATGGTGCTGGGAGCACATCTGTACGGTTTGGAGACGGTGGGGGAATGCCTGAAAGATGAAAAAGTATCGGCACTTCTTAAAAAATGTATTTTTGAGGAGATTATTCCGACGATTGGGGATACACAGGATAATAGAAATTTCGGAGAAGCAGTTTTGGAACGTTTTGCAAATCCCTTTATCCATCATCTGTTGTTATCCATCGCCTTAAATTCCGTGTCCAAGTTCAAGGCAAGAGTGCTGCCTACCATTTTGGAATACAAAGAAAAATACGGTTCCTATCCGCAGGGGCTTACCTTCTCACTGGCTGCCCTGATCGCGTTTTACCGCACAGATGCGGCTAACGATGGGGAAGAAATCGTGGCATTTATGAAAGAGGCTTCTGTTGCGGATATTTTAAAGAAAGAAGAATATTGGGGACAGGATTTAAGCCCGATGCTGGATGTGGTGCAGAAATGGTATGACTGTATTGAGGCGGAGGGAATGGAGAAAGCTTACGGCGAGGTTCTGGCGTAAAGGAGAAAATATGCAGGATTTTATCAAAATCAACAGAGAAGATATGGCAGCAGTTGCCTTAAAACCAATGAAAAAAGGAATGACCGTTACCGTGGATGACACACAGATCACACTTCTTGAGGACATTCCCCAGGGCCACAAATTTGCCCTGTGCCATATGAAAAAGGGTGCTCCCGTCATAAAATACGGCGCGACGATCGGTTATGCAAAAGAAGACATCCAAAAAGGAAGCTGGATCCATGTTCACAACCTGAAGACATCTCTGGGCGATGTGCTGGAGTATAAATACGAACCGGTTTCACTGAAAGAACTGACGGGTAAAAAGGCTTCTTTTATGGGATACAGAAGGGCGGACGGTACGGTAGGCGTGCGGAATGAGCTTTGGATCCTTCCCACAGTGGGCTGTGTCTCCTCTGTGGCAAAGGCCATTGAGCAGGAGGCGAAAAGAAGATTTCCGCTGGGAAATGTGGAGGAGATCGTGGCCTTTACCCATCCCTACGGGTGTTCCCAGATGGGCGAGGACCAGGAAAACACGAGAAAAGTTCTGGCAGATATGGTCCATCATCCAAATGCCGGGGGAGTTCTTGTGCTGGGTCTTGGATGCGAGAACTGCAATATTCCCGTTCTAAAAGAGTACATCGGTGAGTACGAGGAAGACCGGGTGAAATTCCTGCAGTGCCAGGATACAGAAGACGAGATTGAGGAAGCACTCACTATTCTGGGTAAACTCTATGAAAATGCGAATAAATGTGTCAGAGAAGAGTGTGATGCAGGAGAACTGATCATCGGTATGAAATGCGGCGGTTCTGACGGCCTGTCAGGAATCACGGCGAATCCGGTGGTGGGGGCTTTCTCCGACATTCTCATATCAAAAGGCGGCACAACCATTCTCACGGAAGTGCCGGAGATGTTTGGTGCGGAGACGATTCTTATGAACCGGTGTAAGAACAGAGAGGTATTTGAAAAGACCGTTCATCTGATCAATGATTTTAAAGATTATTTTACCAGGCATAACCAGACAATCTATGAAAACCCATCTCCCGGCAATAAAAAAGGCGGGATTTCCACACTGGAGGACAAGTCTCTGGGGTGTACCCAGAAGTCAGGTTCTGCACCGGTGACAGATGTATTAAGGTATGCTGAGAGGGTAAAAGAAAAGGGATTAAACCTTCTGTCAGCACCCGGAAATGACTTGGTAGCAGCCACCAGTCTGGCCATCTCCGGAGCACAGATTGTCTTATTTACAACCGGAAGAGGTACACCGTTTGCGTCACTCGTACCCACCATTAAAATATCTTCTAATTCAGGCCTGGCGGATTATAAATCCAAGTGGATAGATTTTGACGCCGGAAAAATGGTGGAAGATAAAACAAAAGAGGAATTGGCGGAGGCCCTGTTTGAGTACATTATACGGGTAGCATCAGGTGAGAAGGTGAAGGCAGAAAAAGCGGGCTATCATGATATTGCAATTTTCAAGCAAGGGGTAACATTGTAACAATATAGAAGTGAATGGTAAGTTTCACAAAGTTCATCGCTTGGTGGAACTTACCATCCATCTATATCACATCCAGCCACGCAGCCAATTCAGCCACAGATTCCCCTGTTCGGACACGTACAGAGCAGTTATCTGCATTCTGCTCCAAGCCAACCTGGTAGAATTCGCAGCTGATCATCATCCAATTCAGCCACAGACTGCCCTATAACCGGACGTGTGCAGAGCAATTATCTGCATTCTGTCCCAGCCAACACGGTACTATCCGCAGCCAGTCACCAGCCAAACCCAGCCGCAGGCTTCCCCGTATGGACGTTTCAGAGCGGTAGAGAATCTTACAAGATCCATACGCTAGCAAGCACTTAGTGAAGAGCCCTAAGGCGATGAACTTAGTGCGGGTTGCGTATTAGCTTGGAAGTTCTCTGCTCTCGGCCATACGGGGAAGCCTGCGGCTGGGTTTGGCGTCCGCTTTCTCCAAAACGATGAACATCCACTACATCAATCCCGGAATATCTATATACAGAAAAATCACAATAGTGTATACTTTCTAATAAACCACACCCCATCACCGCCATAACCCCATTACCGCACAACCACACATAACAGCACCCCCATGCCGCAAAGAAAAAGAACAGGACAGTAAATAGATATGAGCAAAGTATTGATTATTGAGGATGATGAAATATTAAATGCAGGTCTCTGCTTTCACCTCCAGAGAAAGAATATAGAGGCAGAACCTGCCTATACCCTGGCGGAAGCAGATTCGTATTTAAAATCACAGGAACCGGATCTGATCCTTTTGGATGTGAATCTGCCGGATGGCAGCGGCTTTGATTTTGCCAGAAAAGTGCTTGCCAAACAGTCCGCCGCCTTTGTATTCCTCACAGCCCACAATCTGGATGACGATGTGATACAGGGCCTGCAGCTTGGCGCGGACGATTACATTACAAAACCCTTCAGCATCCGCGTGGTGGTGGAAAAAATCCAGACTATTCTGCGCCGATGCGCCAGGTCAGAGGAGACTTCCGGTGTATATGTCTGCAGGGAACTGGAAGTGGATTTTGTGAGGCGAACAGCCAGCAAAAACGGGCAGATACTGACACTGACCCCTACGGAATTTAACCTTCTGGAACTGTTCTGCAGAAATCCAAACAGGATTCTTTCAAAGGAAATCCTGCTGGAAAAGGTATGGGATGACAGAGGAAACTATGTGAATGACCATGCGCTGACCTTAAATATCAGCAGACTGAGAGGAAAACTGGAAGATGGGGAGAACACCTATATAAAAACCGTGTACGGTATGGGTTATGAATGGATGGGAGGCAGCAGATAATATGAAAAAAATCGTGTGGCCCATTCTCACAGCAGTGCATTTCCTGGCTGTGTGCGGGGGGAGCTTTTTTCTCTTTTTGCAGTCTGTTTCATTTGAAATAAAGATACTTTTGTGGGTATCCATGTGGGGACTGTGGGCTGCCGGGATTGGCAGCTATCTGTATTTCAGGAACCAGTATGTGAAATATTCCCGGGGTGTATGCCATTATGCACAGGAAATTATGAATGGGAATCCCTGTGCCGAGGTACAGAATCAGGAGACATTGACCTCCAAGATGGTCATGGAGCTTCAGAAGACAGGGGAGATTCTGGAATATAAGGCCAGGGCGGCAGAAAAGGAAAAGGCGGAGACGCAGCAGATGGTATCTGATATTACACATCAGTTGAAAACACCCATAACGAATATAAAAATGTACGGGGAAACACTCTGTGAGGAAAATCTGTCAAAAAATGAGGAGAGGCAGTTTATCCAAATCATTCTGCAGCAGGTTGATAAGCTGGAATTCCTCATTGAATCTCTAGCTGAAATGTCACGCCTTGAGAGCAAAATGCTGCATATGCATCCGGAAAACGGTAAGCTGATTCAGACCGTTTCCCGGGCACTTGATACGGTCAGGTCCCGGGCAGAGGAGAAAAAGATGGAACTGCAGGTAGATGTCAGGCCCACGATTGAAGTCAGCCATGACAGCAAATGGACCGCGGAGGCCCTGGGAAATATCCTGGACAATGCAGTGAAATATACACAAAGCGGCGGGAAAATAACCGTAAGTGCCAGGAATCTGGAAATGTATGTCGTAATTTCCATCAGCGATAATGGAATAGGAATAGACCCCGGGCATTATAACCGGATTTTCCAGAGATTTTACCGGGAGGCAAAGGCCGCGAAAACAGAGGGACTTGGCATCGGACTGTATCTGGCACGGCAGATCATCACCCTGCAGGGCGGGTACATCAAAGTAAGATCAAAAGAGGGATACGGAACAGAATTTGAAGTATTTCTTCCGAGAAGGGCGGCATGAGGCCGCCTTTTTGCGTTGTGCAAAACATGTATCAATATTGATACCATTCATTCCGAAGACTGATACAGGATTGAGAGAATGGACATCTATAATAAGAGTATCACAGGAAAGGGGAATACATCATGAATATTTTACAGACAAGAAATCTTACAAAGTATTACGGAAAAGAGCCGCTTCTGGTGAAGGCTCTTGATGGTATCAATATGGAGATTGAGCAGGGGAGCTTCACAGCCATTGTAGGCAGATCCGGTTCGGGAAAGAGTACGCTTCTGCATATGCTGGGAGGCCTGGACTGCCCCACAGGGGGAAGCGTGATGGTGGACGGACAGGAGCTCAGCGGGCTTGACAGCAATGAACTGACTATTTTCAGGCGGCGTAAAATCGGGTTTGTCTTTCAGAATTTTAATCTGATGCCGAATCTGAATATCTATGACAACATTGTCCTTCCGGTAGAACTGGACGGGCGCCGTGTGGATGAGGAATATGTGAAGGAGATTGTGACGGTCCTGGGGCTTGAGGATAAGCTGAAGAGAAAGCCGGGAAAGCTGTCAGGAGGGCAGCAGCAGAGAGCTGCCATTGCCAGGGCGCTGGTCACAAAGCCGGCTATCATTCTGGCAGATGAACCCACAGGAAACCTGGATTCTCAGACAAGTCAGGAGGTACTGGGGCTGTTCCGGGCAGCCAGCAGAAAATTCCACCAGACCCTTGTGATGATCACCCACAACGAGGAGATCGCCCAGGTGGCTGACAGAACTATCCGGATAGAGGATGGAAAAATTGCGGAGAGCGGGTGGTCTTAATGAGCATGGATAGAAATAATAACAGAGGGGTTGTATGGAGAGTTGCCGGTAGCAATCTGCTGGGGAATAAACTCTACAGCTTTTTCACTGTCCTGACCATCATTCTGGCTGTCAGCCTGATCAGCGGTCTGGCCATGGTGCAGAAATCAACGGAAAGAGAAAAACAGCAGATACTGAACTCCATGCAGCATGTCATGTATATGGACGTCACGGATGAGCAGATGAAAGGGCTTGCAGAGGATGCGCTGACAGAGATCATGGTGCCATATAAGGAGGGAAGAGAGGTCAAGGAGGAAGGGGTAAAGATGTATCCCTTCTATATAGAAAGCCACAGCAGCGGCATCGTTACCTATACTCCGACAGAGGGAAACGTGCCGGAGCAGGAAAATGAAATCGTTGTGGACAGACAGCTTCTTAAGGCTCTGGGAAAAGAAGAAAAAACAGGGACAAAACTGGAAATTTCTTTTGCAGAAGGGGAAAGGGAAACCTTTGTGGTCTGCGGCATACTGGATCGGGACCGTGAGATGAGTACATATCCCGTCTACGTCTCAAAAGCGTTTGCGGAAAAAGGTAAGGCGCTCAGGGATATCCCCTATACAGCCCTGATCAGGATCGCGGATGCAGGTGAAATGCAGATGTCAGAGTTTGCCGGAGTGGTAAATAATCTTGCCGTCAAATATGGGATTGAGAGAAATCAGGTGAATATAAACGGGACCTTTGAAAATTCCCTTCAGAATAACAGTGCCGCACTTGTGCTTGGCATTGTAGGGATTATTATCTTATTTGCCGCTGCGGTTGTCATCTACAGTATATTTTATCTGTCTGTGACGGGCAGGATACAGCAGATCGGGCAGCTCAGAACCATAGGCATGACAAAAAAGCAGATAAACAAGATGATCTTCCGGGAGGGTCTCATGCTCAGCAGCATTGCGGTACCCACAGGAGTTCTCATAGGAAATGTGTGTGCTTATCTGATCAAACCGGAAGGTTTTGCAGTGGCGGACCTTTTTCTGATGGCATTTGGAGCGTCTGTGTTCGGCATTCTCACGGTGCTCTTTTCTGTGAGAAAACCGGCGAAAATGGCAGGAAGCGTTTCCCCTGTGGAAGCAGTGAGATATGTGGGAGAGGATGAGAGCGGAGAGGAAAAAGACAGACCCCACAGGAGGCTGACAGCCCGAACCCTGGCAGGGAGCAGCCGGAACAGAAGCCGGAAAAAGGGAATGCTGACCACAGCTTCGCTGGCAATCGGAGGCGTATTATTTATGACAGGCGCTTCTTATATGTCTGCCTGGGACGAAGACGAATATTCCAGAATGGGTGATTTTGAGAACTGGGAATATATTGTGGATTATGTGTACGATGCACACAGCAATGCCCAGAAATACGGAATCACAGACTTACAGATGGGGGGCACTCTGAACGATGCATTAAAACAGAAGCTGGAGAGTATTCCCAATGTAAAAAAGGTTTACAGGGATATTTTTACTTCCGCGGTCCTCAGGGATGGTGACAAAGAATATATGGGTAATGTTTACCCGGTGACAGATGAAAACAGGGAAGAATTAAATGCTCTGCTGGATAAGGGAAGCGTCGATGATCTGAAAGAAAATACCATTATTGTCATCAATACCAGGCTGGTGGAATCCCTTTTCCAGATCTCTCTGGACATAGGAAAGGAGGCTGTGCTGGAGTGGTATAACGGCAGTACACAGGAATGTACTGTGCAGGTAGTTGGCGTAAAAGAGCGTGGGGATGAAGGCAGAAATCTTGATGACGGCGTTTATATCCCGGAAAAAAGGATGGATGAAATGTGGCCCGGAATGAATAAAACAGCATCCTTTCTCGTGACAGCAGAAGATTATGAAAAAAATGGGAAATCCATCGAAGCAGCCATTCTGAATATATTGGATGACTATAAAGATTTGGACCTGCAGACCCTGAGAGAGAAAAAAATAGATGATGCAGCGCAGACAAAAAAGATCAATACACAGGTTTTCGGCCTGACCATTTTTATCATCATCTTCAGTATTTTTAATATGGTCAACACCAGTATCAGCAGCATGACAGCCAGAAGGAGGGAATTTGCCATGCTGGAATCCATCGGCATGGAGCAGAGACAGATATTGAAAATGCTCTTCTTTGAGAACATTTACCTGGCAGTGCCCAATATGGTCATCACCCTGACAGCAGGCGGCCTGGCCGGATATGGTACTGTGTGGGGACTGCGGAAATTTGCGGGGGCTGCGTATATGCACTTTCGGTTCCCGGCTGCGGAATACGGGATCTATGCGCTCTGCATGCTGCTGATCCCCATGCTGATCACATATGTCTGCCTGAAAATGCAGAACAGGGATTCTCTTGTACTGAGAATCAATTACACAGAATGACATAGAAAAATGATGAGAAAAAGACACATTAGGTTATGAGCCTCATACATTACTCTATTTTATCACCGCTTGGGATTTCCTATAATATAACAAACAGAGGGTTCCGGAACGCCTGTAAGTTGAATACAGAAAAGGAGATCAGGTATGAGGTTAAAAAGAATAAGTGTCATGTTACTGGCAGCGGCTGCAGCAGCAGCGCTTACGGCCTGCGGACAGGGGAAAGAGAGTCAGGAGAAGGAGACAGGCAGCAAAACAGAAGTAAAAAGCGATGATGTGCTGTCCGTGATGACATGGGATGACAATCAGGCGAAGGGGCTTCAGAAGATTCTGGATGATTTTACAGAGGAGACGGGAATCAAGGCGGAGACAGGCGTAGTCAAATGGGACGAATACTGGACTATGCTGGATGCCGGTGCCAGGGGAGGCACACTGCCGGATGTGTTCTGGATGCATTCCAATGAAGCAGAGCGTTATATGACCAACGGACTGCTTCTGGACTTGACAGATGAGATAGAGAGCAGCGATAAGATTGACCTTGCCAATTACCCGGAGGATATTGTAGAATTATATAACAATGACAACAAGCAGTATGCAGTGCCAAAGGATGTGGATACCATTGCCCTGTGGTACAATAAGAAAATGTTTGACGAGGCAGGGGTTGCGTATCCCACAGCGGAGTGGACCTGGGATGATGTGTTTGAGGCAGCCAAAAAGCTCACAAAAGAGGATGGCAGCCAGTACGGACTCGCCATGCGCAATGACAACAACCAGGCAGGCTATTACAATATGATCTATGACAATAACGGTTACATTATCTCAGAGGACAAGAAAAAGTCAGGCTGGGATGACCGGAAGACAGTCGAGGCCATGGAGATGCTGGAGAGCTGGATCCGGGCAGGGGTTATGCCTTCACTGGAAACCATGTCTGAAAACGGTGAGGATGTGCTGTTCCAGTCCGGGAAGATTGCCATGACCTTCCAGGGCTCCTGGATGCTTGCTTATTTTAAGGAAAATGAATATACTGCAGAGAACTGTGACTGTGTGGAACTGCCCAGGAACGCGGAGACGGGAAAGCGTGTTTCTATCTACAACGGATTGGGATGGGCCGCAGCCGCAAACGGGGAGCACACAGAGGAGGCATGGAAGCTGATCGAGTACCTGGGATCAAAGGAAGCACAGCTGAAACAGGCAGAACTGGGTGTCACCATGTCGGCCTATAAGGGAACTTCAGACGCATGGGCCAACTCCGCTGACTTTAATCTCAAGGCTTATCTGAATATGATGGATGACATGGTGATCCGTCCCTACTCCAAGACCACGGTTGCCTGGGAGAATAAAGCAAATGAGATATTAAAAGAGGTTTACGCCGGCAATAAGACCATGGCAGATGCCTGCGCGGAGATCGCAGAGTTTATGAACCAGTCCCTTGCGGAAGAATAAGAATGGAAAGAGGTAGGATGCATGGCTTTGCTTCAGGTTGATTTTTTTTCAGAAGTGCTGGGAATGTGCACACAGATGTCTGTAATCCTTCCCCAGAGGACCAGAAGGCAGATCGGTATGACAGGGGCAGTGCGGGAGGGAAAGTATCCCGCAGTGTTTCTGCTGCACGGTATGACGGATGACCACACCACATGGTGCAGGAGAACTTCCATAGAGCGCTATGTCAGTGAGCTGGGGATTGCGGTGGTCATGCCGGAGGTACATTTGGGATGGTATACGGACACGAAGTACGGCATGCGTTACCAGACTTACATAAGCCGGGAGCTTCCGGGTATCTGCCGGGAATTTTTTCCCAATATCTCTGAGAGAAAAGAGGATATTCTGGCAGCCGGTGTGTCCATGGGCGGCTATGGCGCATGGAAGGCTGCTCTTGACGGCAGTGAAAATTTCGGTGCGGCGGCAGCGCTGTCGGGGGCTTTGGATATTGCGGCAGCCCGGCAAAGGCACAGGGAGGAGGAGCCGGAGTCGCAGATGCTCTGGGACGGAATCTTCGGAAGCGGGGCGCCTGTGAGAGGCTCGGACAATGATCTGTGGGAACTGGCCCGCAGAAGAAAGGTTTCCAAGAAGGATATGCCCAGGCTTTATGCCTGGTGCGGAAGGCAGGACTTTCTCTATGAGGACAATATACGTACCTGGGAGCACATGAAGCGTCTGGGCATCGAAGTGACTGCGAAGGAATCCGAAGGGAACCATAGCTGGGACTGCTGGGACGTGCAGATCCGGGATGTGCTCAGATGGTGGCTGGACAGATAGGAGGAAAAATGGAACATAACCCGGGGATGAATTTGAGATTCAAAGCTTTTTTGGACAATGAAAGCCAGGATTCCGTAGAACTGGCGCTGAACTACTGCGGCATTGAGGAGTGCAGGCCGGGTTATTTCCACAGTCCGCCGAAACGTTCCATTTACCTGATCCATATTATTCTGAGGGGGAAGGGCACTCTGGAGATTGAGGGCCAGACCTTTCATCTGGGGGAAAACGACGCGTTTTTGATCCCGCCCTACAGGAAGGGCAGCTATCAGGCAGACCGGGAGGAGCCATGGGTCTATATGTGGATTGGCTTTTCCGGTCTGAAAGCCTATGAATGTCTCACAAAGGCAGGGTTCGGGCAGCAGCAGCTGGTCAGACAGGTCACTTGCACGGAACGTCTCCATGAGATCATCAGAAGGATGCTGGAGATACCCCAGCTTACCCTGGTGAATGAACTGCGGAGAAACAGCATGATGCAGTGGTTCCTGTCAGAGCTTATTGAGGAGTATCAGACGCTTTATAAAACCCAGGATACATACCCCTATTCCGCAGCAGCCTATGTCAGCTACGCCAAGGAGTTTCTGGTGGAGAATTATAACCGGAAGGTAAGGGTAGATGAACTGGCTGACCGGATCGGCATCAACAGAAGCTATCTGGCAAAGAGCTTTAAGAAATTGATGGGCTGTTCTCCCCAGCAGTTTTTAGTGAATCTGCGAATGGAGAAGGCAGTGGGAATGCTGAAAAATACAGATTTACCTGTGAATCAGATCGCGGCCCAGGTGGGATATGAAAATCCCCTGACATTTTCCAAGATATTCAAACAGCGGTACGGCATCAGCCCGAAAAATTACAGGGAATCTGCCGCCTCCTTTCCGACTGCGCAGAATGACTGTGTAGAATAGAATGTTACGATCCAGCCGTTCGGCTTCTCAGCAGCAAAAGCATGCACACAGACTGCAAAAATCCCCGGTCTGACGTGTGGCTGCTTCGGAAATGTCATTCAAACCTTGATTTGCCCTATATATTGTGGTAATATTAAAATCGTTGACTAAATCTGGATAAGGAGCGATAACATGACAATAGAAGAGTGGCTGGGAGAGGAGAACCAGCTTGGTATGGATATCTGGGCAAAGAAATACTGCTGCGAAAATGAGGATTTCGAGGCCTGGCTTACAAGGATCAGCGGGGGAAATGAGGAGATTGGAGAGTATATCCGGCAGAAGAAATTCCTGTTCGGCGGCAGGATCCTTTCCAACAGAGGACTTCAGAAGCAGAACAGAAAGGTGACGTATTCCAACTGTTATGTCATTACACCACCGGAAGATGAGATCGAAAGTATTTTTGACTGTGCGAGAAAACTGGCGCGGACCTACAGCTACGGCGGAGGGTGCGGCATTGATATATCAAAATTAAGTCCCAGAGGGGCCAAGATCAACAATGCGGCCAAGGAGACAAGCGGTTCCGTATCTTTTATGGAACTGTACTCCCTTGTCACTTCCCTGATCGGACAGAACGGAAGGCGGGGCGCGCTTATGATCTCCATAGACTGCTCCCACCCGGATGTGCAGGAGTTTATTGATCTGAAGACAGACCTGGATAAGGTGACAAAGGCCAATATTTCCATCCGCATCCATGAGGATTTTATGGAAGCTGTCAAGGAGAATAAGGACTATCTTCTGCACTACACACGGGAAGTTACCGGGGAAGTGATCGAGAAGACTGTCAATGCCAGGGAACTGTTCAGAAGGATCGCGGAGACAAACTGGGATTTTGCAGAGCCGGGCGCCCTGTTCTGGGACCGTATCACAGGGTGGAACCTGCTGAGTAATACAGAGGATTTTGCCTACGCGGGCGTAAATCCATGCGCAGAGGAGCCGCTTCCCGCAGGGGGGAGCTGTCTGCTGGGAAGTGTGAACCTGGCGGAGTTTGTGCAGAATGCGTTTACAGATACGGCGTTCTTTGATTTCGACAGCTTTAAGAAGTGTGTGCAGGCATCCGTGAACGCATTGAATGAAGTCCTGGAAGAGGGGCTGCCCCTGCATCCGTTGGACGAGCAGAGGGAGAGCGTGGAAAAATGGCGCCAGATCGGTCTTGGCATCATGGGGCTTGCAGATGCCCTGATCAAACTGGGAATCACCTATGGGGAGACCGAGGCGGTGGAGATGTGCGATAAGATTGGTTTTGCCATGGCAGACGCCGCTATTGCGGCTTCCGCCAGACTTGCCAGGGACAAAGGTGCATTTCCGGCCTGCTGCGTGGAGGAAATCATGGAGACCCCGTATTTTATGGCAAATACCACGGAGAAGACGAGAGATCTTGTGGGCAAATACGGCCTTCGCAATTCACAGCTTCTGACCATTGCGCCTACGGGAACCCTGTCCACCATGCTGGGTATTTCCGGCGGCATTGAGCCTGTCTATGCCAATTACTATGAGCGGAAGACAGAATCCCTGCACGGGACGGATGTGTATTACAAGGTGTACACAAAGATCGTGGAAAACTATATGAAGCAGTTTGAGATAAAGGATGACAAGTCCCTGCCGGAGTATTTTGTCACAGCCATGACACTGGACTACCGACAGAGGATTGACATGCAGTCTGTGTGGCAGAAGCATATTGACGCGTCCATCAGCTCCACTGTGAATGTGCCGAACAGCTTTACCGTGGAGGAGACAGAGAGCCTGTATCTGTACGCCTATGAGAGCGGGCTGAAGGGAATCACTATCTTCCGCGACGGCTGCAGACGGACAGGGATACTGAACACCAAGGAGACGAAAAAGGTGGCAGCAGGAGAGGGACTGAAGAGAGGCGATATCATTCTGGTCACAGACGATGTGGTGGGCAAGAAGCGGAAGCTGATCACCGGCTGCGGCAGTCTTCACTGTATTGCGCTTTTTGATCCCCATACAGGTGCGCTTTTGGAAACTTACCTGAGCAAAGGTTCCACGGGAGGCTGCAACAACTTCATGGTCGGACTTTCCAGAATGATCTCCATCAGTGCCAGAGGCGGGATTGACATTGAGACCATTGTGGACCAGCTCAATTCCAGCGGCTCCTGTCCGTCCTACACGGCGCGCCGGGTGACGAGGAAAGATACCAGCAAAGGGGCATGCTGTCCTATGGCCGTGGGTAATGCCCTGATGGATATGTATAATGAGATGCAGGCAGAGCTTGCCCAGAAGGAGAAAGACCTGGGCGGACGTTCCCACAAGAAGGCTCCAAAAGCCAAAGCAGTGACCGGACCGGAGACGGACAAGATATACTGCCCGGAGTGCGGGGAGGCTCTTGTCTTTGAAGAGGGGTGCAACATCTGTAAGAGCTGCGGATGGAGCAAATGCCATTAATGAATCACAGAACAGAGGAATAAGGGACCGCCGTACAGTTTGGGAACAGGCTATACGGCGGTCTGTTTCATGAACCCGATTTTCTTTACCAATGTTGAAGTACAGCCGGATATGTCCTATAATAGTCAATAAATATTGACCATTGGAGGATTCGTATGGAAGAAATCACGCTGGAGGAGCGCAGAAAACGGTTTGCGGAAAAATTTGTCCTCTGCCAGCCTGCGCTCTCTGCGATTGGGGATGAGACGAGGCAGCATATGATCCGGACTCTGATCGAGCACTGCGGGGAGGGAGGACTGCGTGTGGGACAGATTCAGAAGAACACTAACATTTCCCGCACTGCAGTGTCCCACCATCTGAAAATATTGATGGAGGCCGGAATCATTGCGGTGAACAGACGGGGAACCATGAATTTTTATTATCTGGATCCGAAAAGCAGCAGCCTGAAGCTGGTGGCAGAACTGTGGAGGGATGCAGAGGAAATGATGGATGTATGCCCGGAAAAGGTAAAGGAGAGGACAGAGAATGAAAATATATAATATTTATTTCAGCCCCACAGGCGGGACGAAAAAGGTGGCAGATATGCTGGGCAGTGCCTGGAGGGAAGAAAAACAGGAGATTGACCTGTCGGTTTTCGGGAAAGATTATACAGGGTATGTCTTTGAAAAGGAAGATGTCTGCATTGTAGGCGTTCCCTCTTTTGGGGGAAGGGTGCCGGAGGCAGCTCTTAACGCGCTTGGGCAGATGAAGGGATGCGGGGCGCGGGCGGTCCTTGCGGCAGTGTACGGAAACAGGGATTTTGATGACACGCTGCTGGAGCTTAAAGAGGCCCTTACGGATGCTGGGTTTCGCTGTGCAGCGGCATCTGCGGCTGTGGCGGAGCATTCGGTTATGAGGCAGTTCGGTGCAGGAAGGCCGGATGAGAAGGACAGGGCAGAACTGCAGGCATTTTCAAAGAAAATAAAAGAAAAGCTGGATGGACAGGCTGAAGGGAAGAGCGTAAGCGTGCCGGGAAATAAACCATACAGAAGCTACAGCGGCATTCCCCTGAAGCCAAAAGCCGGCAAATCCTGCACGAAATGCGGAATTTGTGCCGCAAAATGTCCGGCAGGCGCAATTCCGAAGAGCAATCCGTCGGAGGTGGACAAGGAGAAATGTATTTCCTGTATGCGCTGTATTTCCGTCTGTCCCCGGAAGGCGAGGGACGTAAACCGGATTCTGCGGAAGGCAGCCTCCGTAAAAATGAAAAAGACCTGCAGCGGCAGAAAGGAAAATAAAATATACCTCTGACTGCAGGCGTGAATTTATGAAAGGCAGGAAACAGATAGATGATAAAGGCAGTATTTTTGGATTACACAGGCACTATCATTGAGGAGGGCGGTCCGGACGGCATGGAGATGCTGAAGCGATGTTACAGAAACAGTGATATGGAAAGTATGGAGGCAATGCTGGCCTACTGGTGGAAGCTGATCAAGAATTTTGAAGCCGTCAGTTATAAGGACAGCTATATCACAGAGGATGAGATCGTGGACCGGGCACTGGAGGAGTGTGCCCGGAAAATACATCTCAAAGAGAATTTTGAGGAGCTGCACAGGCTTTGCCAGCGGTTTTGGATGTATGCGCCGGCATTTCCCGATTCGGCAGAGTTCTTTGAAAAATGCAGGGTGCCCATCTATGTGATCAGCAACAATGGCCTCTCCTATGTGGAGGAAGGCATGCGGGACAAGGACCTGCACCCGGCCGGTATCATCTGCGGGGATATGGTGAGGGCATATAAGCCCCACCGGGAAATCTTCCAAAAAGCTCTGGAGGTGAGCGGCCTTGGCCCGGAGGAGGTCATCCATATCGGGGATTCTGTCACCTCAGACGTTGCGGGAGCGGCAGCGGCGGGGATCACGGCTTTGCTGCTTGACAGAAAGGGTGATAAGACCTGTGAGGGGGTCACTGTGATCCACTCACTTACGGAAGCCCTTCCATTGTTAGAAAATCAAGCGTGAGAAAGTCAGATGTGAGAAGATCAGGACAGTTTCAGGGCCAGATACAGGACCGTGGCATCGCGGAATCTTCTGGGGTTCAGGCCGCATTTTTTGTAAATGCGGTCTAATTTATATTGGAGCGTGTTCTTATGAAGAAACAGTCTGCTGCTGGTGTGCCCCAGAGACATATCCTCCTCAAAATAGGCTGACAGCAGGGAAATATCCTCTGCGTCCAGCGCGTCCAGGGTCTTTCTGAGGTATTCCGCTCGGCAGCCCTCGTCCACGGAGGCCAGGACAAGTTCCAGAGTAAGGTCGTCAAAGACCGCATAATGCCGGATATCGGAGGATGCAATGCTTTTCATCGCGGCAGTTCCCGTATGGCCGGACTCTGAGAGCTGGAAAATGGGACAGCTTTTGCCAACGGCTATTTTCAGCAGCCCTTTCTGGGAGACGGCAAATTCTTCCAGGATGGGGGAGATCACAGGAAACCTGCGGCTGTCCGCCACAGCCAGGTATTCACTGGGAAAGTTGAAGGTGTAAAGCGTGATGTCGGTGCGGGAAAACAGCCGTTGTATTTTCTGCTCCGCCTCCGCGGTATTCATAGGAGACCTGCCGGAGTGGATATGGATCTGCAGCAGTCGGTACCTGCCGTTTCGGCTGATCTGAAAATGTTCCAGGGTATTCAGCAGATAAGCCTGGGACAGGTTCTCCCGGTTGATCAGAGAATGGATGACATAGTGCATCTTCTCCGCCTGGGTGCGGCTGAAGGTGTTAAGCTCCCTCTCCCGGATCAGAAGAACGGTGATACGTTCCGCCAGATAGGCATACTTGCGCACCTGGTCAGGAGGCCCGCTGATGCCGATGACTGCCACCAGGGAGCCGTTATGAAAGATGGGCAGGTTGACACCCTTCTGGGTTCCGGCAAACTGGCTGTCCGTATCTGCCTCCAGCATTTCTCCTTTTTCAGCGGCCTGTTTTCCGATTTCATGAAAACTTCCGATTCTCTTTTCATCTGTGCTGGCATAGATGATGCCTGTATGGTCAATAAAATTTACATTTTGTCCGCACACGTCTTTTACGGTCGCTACAATCTGCTGCGCCAGTTTTTTATCAATAGGATTGTCCATAGGAGATTTCCCCTTTCCGTGTTAAAATGAATCTGGATAAAGTATAACAGGGTATTGGTACAAATACCATAAATTTAAAGAAAAGATTAAAAAAATTATTATATATAACATTTTCGGAAAACCGGGTTTTTGGTATATTAGAAAAAAAGAGATACGGGAGGAAGAAAGATATGAGAGTAGTGACAGCCATTGATTCACTGAAGGGAAGTCTGTCGTCCATGGAGGCGGGCAGTGCTGTACGGGAAGGGATTCTCCGGGCGTGCGCGGAGGCTGAAGTGGAAATCCGGCCTCTGGCGGACGGCGGCGAGGGCACCGTGGAGGCGCTGGTGGGCGGTATGAACGGAGAGATTCAGCGCGTTACCGTTACAGGTCCCCTCGGAAAACCGGTAACATGTGAATACGGTATCATTGAGGATACGAAGACAGCCATTATAGAGATGTCAGGGGCAGCGGGCATTACACTGCTTGCACCGAAGGAGAGAAATCCCCTTCACACCACCACTTACGGTGTGGGGGAAGTGATAAGGGATGCCATTGAAAAGGGCTGCAGAAGATTTATTGTGGGCATTGGGGGCAGTGCCACCAACGACGGCGGCATTGGCATGCTGCAGGCTCTGGGCTTCGATTTCCTGAATGCCGCGGGAGAACAGGTGAGATACGGGGCAGAGGGGCTTTCGGAACTGGTCTCTGTAAGTGCGGACCATGTGATTCCGGGACTGGCAGAGTGTGAGTTCAAGGTTGCCTGTGATGTGACAAATGTACTGTGCGGAGAGCAGGGCAGCAGTGCAGTGTACGGGCCGCAGAAGGGGGCTACGCCATCTATGATCATCCAGATGGATGAATGGCTGGGCAGATACGCGTCACTGGCGCAGAAGAGTTTTCCGAAGGCAGACCCCATGTACCCGGGAACCGGAGCAGCAGGAGGGCTTGGATTCGCATTCCTTACCTTTACCAATGCGGTTCTGGAGTCCGGCATCCGTATCGTTCTGGAGGAGACCAGGCTGGAGGACTATGTAAAAGAGGCAGACCTGGTCATCACCGGAGAGGGCAGGCTGGACGGACAGACCGCCATGGGAAAAGCTCCTGTGGGCGTGGCGGAGCTTGCAAAGAAATACGGAAAACCTGTCATTGCCTTTGCCGGGAGTGTGACAAAGGATGCACGGGCCTGCAATGAAAAAGGGATAGACGCGTTCTTCCCTATTCTGCGGGGTGTCACCACACTGGATGAGGCCATGGAACCGCAAAATGCCAGGGCAAATATGGCAGATACGGCGGAACAGGTCTTCCGGCTGATACATGCTTTCCGTGCGTAAGAACATTTAATTTCCGCACCTGAAATATCCCGCGGTTGTACGATGGGGCATGACATGGTAGAATGTATAAAGAAAATATGTGTACAGAAGCAGGGAGAATGGAAATGGCACAGAAAAGGCTGTCAGACAGGGTAGCGGATAGCATCCTGTCCATGATCGTGGTGGATAAAAAGTTTAAACCGGGGGATAAGCTTCCCAATGAAAATGAATTTTCAGAGATACTGCAGGTGAGCCGCACCACGCTGCGCGAGGCATTCCGCATACTGGCAGCAGGCCGGGTGGTGGAGATCCGGCGCGGAAGGGGCACGTATGTCAGAGAAGATTTTGCGGACCCCTCCATGGATGCTTTGTCTGATCTGACAGCAGCCAGAGTGGATGCAGGAGATCTGTATGAGATGCGTCTGATCTTTGAGCCGGAGGCTGCCTACTATGCGGCAAGACGGGCTACAGACAGGGAACTGGAACGGATTCTGGAGCTGGGGGAGCAGATAGAGGAGCTGATATTGGAGGGCAGGGACAGAAGGGCAGTGGAGCAGGAATTTCACAAGGCCATTGCCAGAGCCACTCATAATGAGTTCATGAACCGTCTAATGCCTATCCTTTTTTCTGCCATTGACAAGGGCGTGACACTTTCCAGGGAGAAGCGTGAGGCGGAGGAAAATACAGTTTCGGACCACAGGATGCTTATGCAGTTTCTGCAGAGCAGAAATGCAGAGGGCGCCAGGTATGCCATGAAGATCCATATGATGCATGCCATCGAACAGCTTGATATTCCCAAGGACAGACCTTGATACGTGAAAAAGAAGTCTGCCAATCAGAATCGGATCTGATTGGCAGGCTTTTTTAATTTTCTGAAATTTTTTCCGCGACCGCATCCAGATATTGTTCATCCACGGGGGAATATACATCCCTGAGCATACGGCACGCCTCATGGTAATAATATGCCGCGTCCGCGGGCAGTGCATTTTGTACAGATATGTCGTTATCACAAGCCGAATAGATGCCGGCTTTTATTTGCGCGTAAATACGGTATATGATTCCCATTTCATAAGGATTTTCCAGTTTTTCCGCATAGCCGAGCGCTGTCTTCAGGTGCGCCAGGGCTTCATTGCACGCTCCTTTTTCCAAAAGTATCCGGGAATAATAGGAATAAGGAAGGCTGCGCCCCCACATAAGGTTTCCCTGTTCGTAGCGCGCGATGGACTCTGTCAGATATTTTTCGGCAGAGCAGAGGCTGCCGTTGTCGCATGCTGCCATGCCCGCGTAGGCGTAGAAGACAGATACGCCGCTGACCAGGAAGTTGCTTCCGCTGATCTTCAGGGCTTTTTCATAATACTCCATGGCCTTTTCATACTCCATGGAATGCCGGAATGCCTCCCCAATCCAGGAATAGGCGGCAGCCAGATTGTACAGATGCTCGTCCCTGGCAGGAGAATTGCTGAAGATTGCAATGGCTTCCTGCAGATGGGAAATCCCTTTCTTAAGACTGCCTTTCATAATATCGCCCAGGCCCTGCAGCCGCTTCCAGATAGCCACCTCATCCGTGAAATCTGTGTGTGCCAGAAGCTGCAGGGATTCGGATACGATTTCTTCCATTTTATCGGGCTCATATCGGTTGATGTATACGCAGATCAACTGGCGGTTCGCCTGCAGAAGCTTGGTGAGCTGAAAGGGGGTGGGTGTTTGCCGGTTCAGTTCCTTTAATTTGAAAATGTAGGACAGGCCTTTCTCATAGCTGCATATCCGTATATAATGCCGTCCTATCATGTGCAGATAATCGGACAGGATCTCAAGCTGTTCCTCCCTGGAATTCTCCCCGTCAAACAATTCAAAAGAAGATTCATTTACCTTGTTCTCCACCGTGTACAGCAGATCCTCAATAATGCTAAGATCCGCTGACAGGCGGTCACTTGTCTCCTCCCTCATATCCAGTGTGAACAGGGTCAGGTTATGACCGATGATCGGAAAGAATTCGTGGGTCACATTCAGGTAATTGTATAGATATTTGACCGCATATTTCAGATATTTCTGCCGGTTGGCCCCTCTCTCAAAGTGAAAGATCAGCTTGGGATACAGTGCCATATCGGCAGGGCCTCCCAGGAGGCGGCCCTCTAAATAATGGCCAGCTTTATTATGGAGGATTCTCTTTTTCGTCCATGACATTTCGTCGTATACATACTCCATGATCTTCTGATGGGAGAAGGAGAAAAAGGTGTTTTCCTGGTCCATATCCTCTTTCAGCAGATCCTTGTTCAGAAGATATTCAAGAATTTCCACCAGCTCATAGTCTTCCTTCCGGGAGAGGACCGAGAGGCAGTCATAGGATACCCCGTCAAAAAATATGGACACAAGATTCAGAATCTGACGGTATTCCGGGGGTACGGGAGCCACACGCTGCTTGATGATATTGCGCATATTTGGGGTGATATCATCAGGGGAGCCGTGATATTTTATGGTGTTGACAGCCTCTGTGATAAAAAGCGCGTTGCCCTCTGTCTCATGAAATAACTGTTCTTTCACACTGTCTGTGAAAGCATATCCGGGCAGCAGACAGGAGGCAAGGGATATGGTGTCCCGGTAGTCAAAGCGGTTCACAGCGATGTATTCCAATTGGCCGATGGAACACATATCCTCGGCAAAACGTTCCGCATCTCCCTCCAGACCGCTGCGGGCAGCGAACAGGAAAAGGAGGTTCTGCCGGCTGTAGTCCTTCAGGCTGGTGATGATATCCCTCATGAGGGAAAGACTCACTTTATCCGCCCACTGTATGTCGTCAAAAAAGAAAACAAGAGGCACGCAGCAGGACAGACGGATCAGGCCATTGACAAAGATACTCTGTATGCTTTTGTAATCCAGGGTGGAGATGTCATCAGCGTCCGGCATGGGATGACACTGCTCCTGAGTGAAGGGGAATAGTGCCTGTATGCTCTGTACAAGAGACATATGCTGCGCCGCATTCCCCGTGTCTGTGAGATACTGCAGGAGCTCCCGCACAGGTTTCTGCCATGGTTTTAATATGTATTTTTCCTCCGCACAGTAGCAGCGGGAGGTGAGCAGAAGGGTATCTGCCGGCAGGTTTTGGGGGGATAGTGCCTGATTTGCCAGCCGCGTTTTTCCGACCCCGGCTTCGCCCAGAAGCAGCATGTGCCGTACCGGATCATCCTGACCGAGAGAGGACAGGTTCTTTTCCATACGCTCCAGTTCTGCTTCCCTTCCACAGAAGACAGAGGAAATATGTCTGGGGGATTTCAGTTCTTTTTTGCCCTCCAGAATCTTGTTCACTTCCTCGTTCCAGGTCTGCTCGATGGCAAGGGCCAGGTCCTGTATTTCTTTTGCGGGAGTTTCAAAAAGCTCTTGTTCCAGCAGGGATTCCAGACAGTTATAGATGTGCAGGGCCTGGGTGTATTCCTTTCTGGACAGATAGATCTGCATCAGGTATTTGTAGGCAGTTTCATCGAATTCGTTTATCTGCATCTGTTTTTGGCAGAGGGACTCACAAAGCTCAAAATTTCCGGAATCATAGTGCCGGGAGATGGCGCGGTGCAGTTTTTTCAGGTAATGGGCCTTGAAGACCTGCCGGGTGTTGGTTACCCACTCATTGAAGGATACATTATTTTTCAGGTAAAAGCCCTCCAGGAAATCACCTCTGTATAGTCCTGTATTGTCTTCATCCTTCAGAAACAGGTCTGTGTCCAGCATCGGAAAAAGGGCCGGATTGATCCTGATGATATCCCCGGATTCTTTTACCAGAAAGTCCTTCCCGAGATTCTTCCGGATGATATAAAAGGCATTTCTCAGATTGGAGTTCGTCTTCTCCTCCGAACATTTATCCTCCCATATAAGGTCAGCAAGGGTATATTTATTCACTGCTTTGTTCAGAAAAAGGTAATACAGAATGGCTTCTGCCTGCCGATAGGGAAAAACAAGGGGAGACCCGTCCAGCAGGATGGAAGGGCTGCCCAGCATGGATACCGCCAGTTGCTGACTCATAAAATACCTCCTGTCAAAAGCTTTACTATCATGTTATTCCTTATTATAAATTAGGCGTCAAAAGATTACAATTAAAATAATTTTTTTTTGACACTTCTTTTTTGATATTTTTTTGATACGGTGCCTGTATGCTTGAAAAAATAAAATCCGAGAGGCAGTAAACGGTGGAAAAAATGGAAAAATACAAGGTAATTGGAAAGGAATTGTCAAATGACCAGGCTTACGGCAAGGTGACCGGGCGGGTCAGATACTGCAGTGACATGCAGTCTTTGGGTATGCTCCATATGCGGCTGAAGGCAGGGACGGTTGCCCACGGGATCATCCGCCGGGTGGATGCAGAAAAAGCGCTGGCACTTCCGGGGGTGGCGGCAGTGTACTCCTGTGAAAACACCCCGGATATCTGTTACGACAGGGGCAGAGTGGAAGCCTGGGAAAATGTACCTAACCAGGAAAAGCTCTTTGACAGGCATGTCCGCTTTCTGGGTGAAAGGGTGGCGGCAGTTGTGGCGGATTCGGAGGAGACGGCAGCAAAAGCATGTGAGCTGATCACAGTGGAATACGAGGAACTTCCGGCAGCCATATCTGTGGAGGAGGCAGCAGCTTTGGAGGCACTGCCCCTGCACGGAGATGGAAATGTCTATGAGGTCCCTTCCTTTGAATACGGGGACTTTGAGACAGCCCGGGGAGAGTTCTTCCATGAGAGCAGATCCCATATCGGAAGAATGACGCATCTGGCTATGGAGACACAGTCCTGCAGGGCTGCGTATGATGCCTCGTCGGATAAGCTCACCATATGGTCGGGCTGCCAGTCCGTGTTTGGCGTCAGAAGCACAGTGGCGCAGTATCTGGGGATGCCCTACGCAAGAGTACGTGTGATCAAGGCGCCCATGGGCGGGTCCTTTGGAGTCAGACAGGAGACACTGCTGGAGCCGCTGACCGCGTATGCTGCCAGAATGCTGGAGGCAGATGTAAAGCTGGTGTATACAAGAGAAGAGCAGATTGTGAATACCATGATGAAGCATAGCCTGGACGGAACCGTGAAGAGCAGGATCAGAAAGGACGGAACCATAGAGGGGCTGTCCATGTCCTGTACCCTGGATGCCGGCGCATACCTTACGGTATCCAGGGGGTATGCGTCCACCATTGGGGAGAAGATAGCAAAGGTGTACCGTATGCCAAACATACATTTTGACGCCCGGGTGGTCTGTACCAATACTCCGATAAACGGAAGTTTCCGAAGCTGGGGATCATGTGAGGAGGCACTGCTCTTAGAGAACCACTGGAATATGGTGTGCAGGGAGATGGGAATGGACCCTGTGGAATTCAGGCTGAAGAACATCCTTTATCCCTATGAGACAGAAGTGGTACATAAGATTCCGGTGGGAAATGTCCATTTCCAGGAGTGTCTGTTAAAAGGGCGGGAGGTCTTTTGCTGGGAAGAAAGGAAAGAAGCCTGTAAAAAAAGAAACAGGGAACAGAGAAGATACCGATACGGAATCGGTATGGCGCTGGCATCCCACACCAGCTCCTTTTATCCTTACAGGGTGGATGTGGCGTCAGCAGCCGCCAGAATCCAGGAGGACGGCAGCCTGATCATCCATGTGGGAATCCATGACCACGGCTGCGGAACTGTGATGGCTATGAAGAAGATCGCGTCCGAAATCATGGAGATCGGTCTGGAGAAGATTGAGCTGAACGAGGCGGATACACAGAACAGCCTTTACGATTACGGCTGTTACGCCAGCAGGACAGTATATTCCCTGGGGCAGTCTGTGAAGCAGTGCTGTGAGCACATTCTGGAAATGGCAAGGGAGACGGCAGCGGCAGCCCTTGGATGCAGCAAAAGCTTTCTTCGCTACCGGGCAGGTGAGTTTTTTAAGGAGATGGAGGAGACCGTGCGGATATCTCTGCCGGAAGTCATCCGGTATTCCATTCAGACCATGGGACAGGATATCTACTATGCCAATACCACCAATGCCGGAGAAAATCCCGGCGTGGCAGCAGCTCATTTTACAGAGGTACAGGTGGACACTTATACGGGCATGACGAAGATTATGCACTGCCTGTCTGTACATGATATTGGCAAAGCCATCAATCCTGACCTCTGCAGAGGGCAGATTGGAAGCGGTATTCAGCAGGGAATGGGAATGGCGCTCTGCGAGGAGATCAAAATACATCCGGTGACAGGGCAGACACTCATAACGAATTTTAAGAATTATGAGGTGGCCAATGCCTGTGACCTGCCTGACTACCAGACTCTGCTGATTGAAGAGCCTGAGAACAGCGGCCCGTTTGGGGCGAAATCCATAGGGGAAGTGGTGGTAGTGCCTGTGGCGCCTGCCATTGTGGCAGCGGTCAACGATGCGCTGGGAACAAATCTGACCAGGCTTCCCCTGACACCTGCGGTCATTCTGGAAGCATTGGAGGGAAAAACAGTATGAGATTGAATTTTGTATTAAATGGAGAGCAGAAGACCATGGAGGTTCCGGGGGAAAAACGGCTTCTGGATTTTATCAGGGAGGATCTGCATCTGACCGGCACCAAGGAAGGGTGCGGGGAGGGGGAGTGCGGTGCCTGCACTGTGGTCTTAAACGGACAGGCCATCCATTCCTGCCTTGCTGTTGCCGGACAGTTGGAGGACAGCGAGCTGCTGACCATTGAAGGACTGGAAAAGAACGGTGAGCTGGATGCCATTCAGAAGGCTTTTATCAAAAAAAGTGCTGTTCAATGCGGATTCTGCACCAGCGGCATGGTAATGTCCGCCAAGGCGCTTCTTCTTCATAATCCCAACCCCACTCAGGAGGAGATAAACCGTGCCATTGCCGGAAATATCTGCAGATGTTCCGGGTACCGGGAAATCCGGGAGGCCATTCATGAGGCGGCCGCCAGCGGGAACGGAGGTGCAGTATGAGCACAGAGTATTTACAGCCCAAAAGCTGGGGTGAGCTGAAAGAGGATCTGCAGAGACTGACGGAAAAGTCTGTGATCCTGGCCGGCGGTACAGACTTGATGCCGAAAATCAGGTCAGGAAAAAAGGAGCCGGATCTGTATTTAAGCCTTTGCAGGATGGAAGAACTGAAAGCCATAGAAAGGCAGGGCGAATGGCTGAAAATCGGTGCCATGGCTGCCCATACCCAGGCTTCGGAAGATCCCTTTATCAGGAAATATTTTACTGCGCTTGCCATGGCCTGCAGTCAGGTAGGATCCCAGCAGATACGCAACAAGGGAACGCTGGGCGGCAGTCTGGCAAATGCCTCACCTGCCGGTGACATTATACCCTGTATCTTCCTGTACGGAGGGAAGATAGAGATCCTGGGAGAAAACGGAATTCGCAGTGTGGATGCGGAATCTTTTCTTTTGGAAAACGGGTGCACGTTACTGGGCAGAAATGAGCTTATAACGTCCATTCTGCTTCCCCTGGAGGAGGAAAGAAAAAGTTGTTTTGTAAAGCTGGGAAGCCGAAGAGAGGTCACAATCGCGCAGATTTCCCTGTGCATTTCCTGGAAAGAGGAGGATAATGAAAAGAAGGACATGAAAGGCTTCATTGGGGCGGTGGATATAAGGCCCGTGGAGTTTGAAAAGGCATATCTTCTCGGAGAAAATTCAGAGGAAAGCAGGGAGGAGGCCGCTGCGTGGCTGGCTGATAAAATAAGAGGCATAAGAAGCAACAGGACCAGGGAATCAAAATTAAAGATAACAGAGGCGGAAAAGCTGTACAAGGAAAGAGCGGTAAAAGGAATCGTTTTTGATGCGGCAGATTGGATAGAGAGAGAAAGCACATTCCATACAGGGAAAAAAGGAGAAGGAAAATTATGAGTGGCGGGAAAAAAGAACGGCAGAAAAATATGACATTTTCTAAATCAGTGTTTGTGTTTGCATTTGTAGTTGCGGCACTTCTGACAGTGACAATCGGTCTTGGGGGGCCTGCCCATGTGGCAATGCTCATCGCGGCCATTGTGGCTGGAATCGTGGCTGTGAGTTCAGGATATTCCTGGGATGAACTGCAGGAAGGTATCGGGGATACCATTAAGGCGGCTGTACCGGCGATTCTGATTCTTCTGGCAATTGGTGTTATCATCGGCGTCTGGCTGCTGGGAGGAATCGTGCCCACCATGATCTACTACGGACTGAAAATCTTATCCCCGTCGGTTTTTCTGCTGGCAAGCTGCCTGATCTGTGCGGTGATTGCTACTGCCACAGGAAGCTCTTGGTCCACAGTGGGGACCATCGGTGTGGCGCTGATGGGAATCGGCAGCGGGCTGGGTGTGCCCGCGGGTATGACAGCAGGTGCCATTATATCAGGAGCGTATTTTGGTGACAAGATGTCCCCTCTGTCCGATACTACCAATCTGGCGCCTGCCATGGCAGGGACGGATATCTTTACCCATATCCGCCATATGATCTACACCACAGGGCCGAGCTTTATTATCGCACTTATCCTGTACGGAATCATAGGTATCAAATTCGCGGGGAATAATTTTGATTCCTCCCTGGTGGAGCTGTATACCTCAACGTTGAAAGATATTTTCTATGTCTCTCCAATCATGCTGATACCGCCTGTGCTGGTCATTATCATGGTGATCAAAAAGATACCGGCGCTGCCTGGGCTGATCGCAGTGGCATTTCTGGGATGTGTGTTTGCATTGGTTTTCCAGGGGGCTGACCTGCAGTCCGTGATTTCCTCCGCCTTCTCCGGATTTTCCATTGAGACAGGAGTGGCAGAGGTGGACAAACTGCTGAATCGGGGCGGCATGACCAGTATGATGGAGATCATCTGCCTCATTCTCATTTCACTTTCCTTTGCAGGTATCGTGGAAAAGAGCGGTATGGTGAATACAGTTATTGAGCGGGCGCTGAAGAATGCCAGGAAGGATTCCACAGTCATAACGGCAACCCTTTTATCCACAATTTTCACCAATTTTGCCACTGGCGTGCAGTATGTGGCGCTGATTATTCCGGGGAGGATGTTCAAGGATATTTACAAAGAAAGAGGACTGCATCCAAAGAATCTGTCAAGGGCTTTGGAGGATACAGGAACCCTGTGTGCGCCCTTTGTTCCATGGGGGACAGATGCCGCGTTTCTTTCAGGGGTCCTTGGGGTGACAACGGGGATTTATGCACCGTTCTGTTTCCTGAATCTTATCAATCCCATTGTGTCTCTGATCTGTGCGCAGACGGGTTGGACCATTGAGAAGATGGAGAAAGATACGGCTTCGGCAACAGAAAATGCAGGATGAATGATTCAGGGTACTGGAAAGAAATAAGAATACGGCAGGGAATGTCTTTTGTCAGGACATTCTCTGCCGTTTCATTATTTTGTCAGGTATCAGAGGTCGATATCCAGAAGGACAGTCAGACTGCGGGGGAGATGAATCTTTTCCAGATTCTCATCATTGCTGCCGCGCAGCAGGCCCTCTGTAAACAGGCGTTTGATCTTGGAACGGGAGACAGAAAGCTGCTCGGCCAGAAATTTATCAGTTCTGATTTTCAGGTCATGCGGATTCTGGATATGGATCATCCGGCAGTTTTCGGTCGGATTTTGCCGGGAGACAGAGGGAAATGCCTCTTTTTTGGAGACGGTGTAAGAGACAGAATCCTCCCTCACAACAGCCCGGTTTTTCTCAAATATTTTCTTGTCAGTGCCGATTTTCAGGGCAAGGCTGCTGTTGTTTTCCTGGAATTTCTGATACAGATTCCGGGGCAGTTTTTGAGGGCTGATGCGTTCAAAAACAGTCAGATTGTAGGTGGACCTGCACTTTTCGCACTGGTAGATCAGCCAGATATCCACACATTTTCCATTGGCGTTGATGCGGAAATCCCCGGTACTTTGAAACAGGGATTTTGTGCCGCATTTCGGACAGTTTCTGATGATTTTATAGGAGGAGGCAGGGAGTATGGTCCAGGTCTCCTCTTTTAAATAGCTCATATGCATATTCCTTTCGCGTTTTATCAGGTCAGGATCTGCAAAGGCTATTTCAATATGAAATTGTTAATATGCAATAGCCTCTGCTATGCATTTTTCTTGGGTTCCAGCATGGTAGTTCCTCCTTTTTACGATATGGGGTTATTATAACGGGAGGATGCGGGGGAGTGCTACCTTAAACTTTTTTCCAAAAGAAAATGAGCAGATACCCATTGGGAAATATGGTATCTGCTCAAGAGGAAACTATTTGCAACTGACATTGTCTGCTTAATAGTTACAACTATTTTCTTTTTTCCTGTAATAAGATCCTCTGTACGCTTTTCAGGGACAGACAGTATTTATCTGCCAGCCGGACGGGGTCCGCGCCATTTTGATAATCACGAAACAGTCTGGTATTGCGGGCGGCGATTTCCTGCCGGATTCCTGTAGTGTCCCCCCAGGAACGTCTGTTTTCCGTCTTTCTGGGAATATAAATACTCTCTCCCTCCACGTACTGCTGTATTATTTCAAGCAGTTCTTTGGGAAGAATCTTATCAGCCTTTTTGTAGCTCATCCTGTCCTCCTTGATTTTTAAAATTCCAGGATTCACAAAGGCTATTTTATATTTGATGAGTATCCGCAATAGCCTTTGCTACGCGGACATAACATATCGTTTCATAAAAAATGCCTCCTTTTATTGTTCGAAAAAATTATTTTGATTTTCTGGTTTGATTATACTGTATGTGGAGGCATTTGTATAGGAAAAGTTAAAGCAATTCGGTCATAAACTGCATCATTTTGTCCTGAAAACCAGGAAAGGGTTCATGGCCATATTCCGGATATATAATCATTTTTTTGTCGGAAGTAAGGGCATTGTAAGCTGCAAACTGGGTGGAAGGCGGGCATGCCTTATCTTCCAGTCCAATTCCCCATAAAACATCTGCCTTTACCCAGGGAGCCAGGTTTCTGATGTCAATATACTGCAGTTGTCTGAAAAAATCCTGCTCCTGCTCGTGGCAGGGGTCCAGGATACGGAAGTAGTCCCACAGTTCCAAATAAGCACCCTGGCATTCCTGGTGACAGCAGGCACCCTGGTAATCCGATAAAAAGGGGCTGCACGGAGCCGCTTTTTTGATTTCCGGTGTAAGGGCAGCACAGGCAATTGCCAGGCCGCCGCCCTGGGAGGTTCCAAATACGCCCAGTTTCTCGGCGTCTATTTCTTCAAAACGCATCAGGATTCTGGCAAGCAGTGCAGTGTCCAGAAAAATCTGACGATAAAGAAGTTTCTCTTTGGTATCCGTGATCCCACGGATCACGTGGCCGGTTACAGTTGTTCCGCGGACGCTTCCCAGATCTTCGGACAGTCCGCCCTGGCCGCGGCAGTCCATGGAGGCTATTGCAAATCCCATGTCGGTATACGCCATTTTTTCGCACCAGTCACCGGCATTCCAGCGGTATCCATGGAACTGCAGCAGGGCAGGAATGGGGTGTGAAATGTTTTTTGGCCTTAAATACTGGGCATGGATCCTGCTTCCGTTCACTCCGGTGAAATACAGGTGAAAGCATTCTGTATGTGTGCCCTGAAACTCTGCTTTCTGCAGACTGACATCAGGGTTTATCCGGTCTAATTCTTCCAGGGCATCTTTCCAATAATCTGTGAAATCAGCCGGCTTTTCCCCCATTCCTGTGTAGGTTTCCAGTTCTTTTAATCGATTGTGATAGGTTTTCATATACATTACCGGTATAATGCAGATGCATTATCATCCATCCTTTCCAAGCACAGCGCTCATACGCTTAATTGTTCATGTTAAATGCAACGGTATCCTGTGCCTGCTTCAGCTCAGATTCAAAATCAGCGCCTGTCTGGATAATGTTGGAGACCGCAACACCCACAGCATCCACGGCATCGTAATAATATGTTCCCCTGACACTTACAGGGACTTTTTCTGCAAACCCGACAATGTCTGCATAGACTGCCTGACCACCGTAATACTCCTGTCCCTCGTTGTAGACATCGCTGTCTTTCATTGGGAGCCATGTGGCTAATGCTCCTGATTTCGGAAGAATTGTTTCATACAGTTCTACACTGCCTGCAAATGTTTTGCCAAGGAAATCAACAGCCAGGTCCGGGTTCTTTGAGGTACTGGAAACGGCCCAGCTGGAACCGCCGTTGCTGGAATAATTGGTGGCACCTTTGATATTATCAAGGGCCGGCATATTGGTGATGCCCCATTTCCCTGACTGGTCCTCTGCACCCTGAATACTGCCGGAAATCCAGCATCCATTGATTGCACAGGCTGCGCTGCCGCTGTTGAGAGAGCCCACATACTGATCCCAGTCAGTGACTTCTGTAAGAATCCCCTTTTGAACCAGTTCTATATATACGTTCATAGCAGCGCGCAGGGATTCATTGTCCACCATATTTACACTGCCGTCATCATGGAAGGCGGTAGCACCTGTGGAACGCATCATCATCATGACAAGTTCCGGACTGCCTCCATTGCCTGACAGAAGGGAAATACCGGTTTTTTCTTTCACCTGTTCTCCCAGTTCAATAAATTTACTCCAGATAATATCAGTAAAATCGTCCAATGAAAGCCCGGCATCAGCCAGAATGTCTGTCCTGTAGGCAGCTACACACGCTCCGTTGTCAAAGGGAACGGCATAGTTTTTTCCATCTTTCATGGATTCCGCCACCTTTGATTCGCTGAACTGGTCAAAGGGGATTCCTGAATCGCTCAGATCAGAAAAAATGTCAGGATAGCTCTCCAGAAACTTTTGATATGTATGATCCTGCAGAAGGAAAATATCAGGAAGTATGCTGGTATCATCAGCCAGAGCCGCGGTCGCGATCTTGGTTTCCACATCGCCTGAAGTCAGTTCCACAATGTCCAGCTTGAAATCAGGGTGATCCTTTTGGTAGATTTTTTCGGCCTCTTTCATGGCGTAAATATTGAAATTCTGGTCCCAGGCCCAGACCATAAGCGTATTCTTGTCATCCTCTGTTTTTTCAGCCTGAGGAGTAGTTTCAGTATCCGCGTTTGTTTCTTTTTTATCCTCATTGGTGTCTTGTGTTTCGCCACATGCACTTAAAGAAAATGCCATAATGCCTGCCAACAGTAAAGTAATCATTTTTTTCTTCATAATAATCCCTCTCGGTTCTTATATTTCACAGAACGGGCCCTTCTCCGAACCTTATAAGTGCGGAAAACTCTGTGATTCACTGTGGTCACATTATAGTATAGGTAATGGTATCCATGTCATCAATTCCGGTTAAAAACTATGCAATTTCACTCATTTTTTCTATGCATTACCATCCTTCTTCTGTCTGGATATTGTATTCCAGAAGCTTGCGTTCATAATTTTCGGGATGGTTTCTCCATTCCCTGGGAGAAATACCAAGTATTTTTTTGAAATTTCGGTTAAAGGTGGTGAGAGTTTCAAAGCCTGTTTTATAGGCAATATCTGCGATAGGATCATTGCTCATCTGCAGAAGGTCACATGCCATTTGTATTCTCACCAGATTGATATAGCGGGCCGGGGACATTTTCATGTATGCAGTAAAGACCTTGCGAAAATGATTTTCTGTAATAAAACATCTGTCAGCCAGGTCTTTTACGGAAATATTATCAGGATAGTGGATGCTTATATAGTCCACGACATTTAATAAAAGTGCTGTCAGTTTGTCTGCTTCATGTTCCCCGGGTTCCAGCGTGTCACTCTGATTCATCCTGGCAATTTCCATCATAAGTGCTGACAGAAGCCCATCGGCCTCCTCTTTGTAGTAGACCGGATGTTCTTTGGCCAGAGCCAGCAGACGACGGATCAGCTGTCCTGTAAAAGGATAATCTTTCTCTGAGAGAAAGGATGCTTTTTTATTGATCTGCCGAATGATCTTATCCGACAAAATAGGATTTGCCTGGTGGAATTGGCTGATGATTGAGGAAACATCCAGAAACAGATATTCCCAGCTGCTTATGGTATTTAATTTGCTGTTGGTAGTGTGTGGGAAATTTCTGGGTATGATGGAAAACATGCCGCCCTGAAATTCATGTTTTGTATTTTCCAGGGATAATGTACCCTCTCCGTAATAGCAGTATCCTATTTCCATGTGATTGTGAAAATGAAGGTAATCCACCTCCACACCATAGCACTGTTTTAAATTTTCACCTGTCAGCGGAAGCATATGGCTGTCCGCCGGTATTTTGTAATATCTGAACTCCATTTTGGGTTTTCTCTTCTTCATCTGAGCCATTCCTTTTTCTGTGATTTGAGGCATGTTTTTTTATATTATAACAGAAAAAGAGACATGTTTACAAAAATAATGAGACTTGTACAGCGGTTATGATATGATACACGAAACAGGAAAAATCCACGATTTAAGGATTTTTTCACAATTACCGGGTTATAATCCTCTCAGAAAACAGGAAAGGGAAGGATAGTCAGATGCTTTACAGAATATTAAAGAAGGATTTGCTGAGGAGAAAAGGGGTCAATGTGATACTGTTTCTGTTCATCACAATAGCCACGATCTTTCTGGCCAGCAGTGTGAACAATATCCTGGTGGTGAGTTCGGCCATCAGTTATTACATGGAGTTTTCCGGGGTTCCGGATGTGAATTTTATTCTGAAGGGAGATACGGAGAAAGAGAAAACAGAAGAGTGGCTGGACGATGGGGCGAAAGATGTGAAGGAATACGGAGACAGCAGTATGATCGCTCTCAATGACCAGAATATGAAAATCATAAAAAACGGAAAGAAAAAGGAATACGCCGCCGCAGGCACCAGCGTTTATTTAGCCGCTGCAGGTATGGAATACTGTAAGGTTTTTGACCTGGATGGAAAGCCGTTTTCTCTGAAAAAAGGTGAAGCTGCCCTGACCAGGGATGCCATGGAGAGAAACCATCTGGAGTCCGGGGATAAGATCTCCATTTCAGTGGGAAAGACAGAAAGGAAACTGACGGTTTCCGAGCAGATAAAAGACGCGGCTTTTGGAAGCGACATGGTTGGAATGAACCGGATCATCGTCAGCGAAGAGGATTATGAAACATTCCTAAAGGATGAGAATGCAGAGAATATCCGTATGTTCTGTGTCATGACAGACAAGGCGGCAGAGTTTGTGAGGGATCTGAACAACCAGGACTTTACCACTGTTTTAAGTACGGTCTCAAAGAGTATGTATAAAATGATCTATTCTTTTGATATGATCATGGCAGCGCTTTTGATCTTGGTCGGTATCTGCCTGATCCTCATTGCCCTTCTGGTACTCCGCTTTACGCTGGTGTTTACCATGGAGGAAGAATATCGGGAAATCGGGATCATGAAGGCAGTGGGATTCCGGAATTTCGCTGTGAAAAAGGTATATCTCTTAAAATATCTGGTTCTTGTGACGGCAGGTACTGTGGTGGGATTCGCAGCCAGTATTCCGGTCAGCAGGGCCATGGTGGCAAGTGTCAGCAGAAATATGATCATGGAGGACAGCGGCTCCAACCTGTGGGTGAATTTTATATGTTCCGGTTGCATTGTTTTGCTGGTAATGCTTTTCTGTTATACCAGTACCGGTAAGCTGGATAAGATATCAGCCATCTCTGCCATCAGGAGCGGAAAGACAGGGGAGAGATTCAAAAGAAGAGCCGGAATCAGACTGAACAGGAGAGGGAAAATGTCTGTTCCCATGTTTTTGGGACTGAACGATATGCTTACCCATATGAGGCGGTATCTGGTGCTTATGATCACCTTCTGCATCAGTTTTGTGCTGATCACCATACCGCTGAATACCATCAATACCATGAGGAGCCGGGAGATGGCAGTCAAGTTTGCCCTGGACCCTGACAGCGCCGTGTATGTGAGAAGAATCGAGAAGGCAAGAGAGGGAAATTACAGATACAAGGATGACCTTTTGGCAGGAATGCAGCGTGTGGAGCAGGAGATGAAGGCGAAGGGATATGATGCAGAGCTTACGGGCATTCCGTTTTATTTCCTGAAAATCTCTAAGGATGGTGTCGTCTCAGACCAGAAGCTTCTGGTATTACAGAATCTGGGACAGAACAATGATTATTTGCATTATGACAAGGGGGAAGCCCCCAGGCTGGAAAATGAGATCGCTCTCTCCGAGACAGTGCTGAAGCAGAATAAATGGAACATTGGAGACTGGGTAGATGTAAATATCGGCAGCAAAGAGAAGAGATTACTAATAACAGGGACGTATTCTGACTATATGCAGATGGGACAGTCCGGCAGGATGAATCCTGTGATAGATATGAAGGAAGAGATGATGGCGGATTACTGGAATATCCTTGTGGATATGAAGACGGATAAGACACAAAAGGAACTGGCCGCTGACCTTAAGAAGGATTTTCCGCAGTATGAGTGGGATGACGCCCAGTCTCTGGTTGACCAGAATGTGGGCGGGATCCAGGACTCTTTGGCAAAGCTTCTGCTGCCCATGACCGGTCTTCTCTGCGCCATTATCATGCTGATCACTGCCCTTATGGAAAAGCTGTTTATTGTAAGAGAGAAGGGGGAGATTGCCATGATGAAAAGTGTGGGGTTCCGCAACCGGAGTATCCGCAGGTGGCAGATCCTTCGTATGGTCTGGGTGGTTCTGGTATCTATGATAGCGGCAGTTCCCCTGTCTCTTCTGAGCAACCGGTTTATGTTAAGACCTATCTTTGCCATTATGGGGGCTGATGTGGAGATCCAGGTCGTGCCCTGGCAGGTGTACGGTGTCTATCCGGGAATCCTGATGGTGGGAATCATCGCAGCTACCATATTTGCAACCGGAAAAGTGAAACAGATCCATATACGTGAAATGAATAATATAGAATAAAAATCCAGGTGGAGGGAGAAAGAAATGGAGTCTTTGAAAGTTTCAAATTTGTGCAAAACATATATTATAGAGAAGCGTCAGAATAATGTTCTGAGAAATGTTAATCTGGAGATAGAACAAGGGGAGATGGTGGCTGTAATGGGGCCTTCCGGTTCCGGCAAAACGACCCTTCTCTATACAGTCAGCGGCATGGACAATGCCACTGCGGGCAAGGTGGATTTCTTTGGACGGGAGATGACAGGGCTTACTGCAAATGAGATCAGTGATATGCGGCTGGAGCAGATGGGGTTTGTGTTTCAGCAGATGTATATGCTGAAAAATCTTTCTATTTATGATAACATTATTATGCCGGCCTATCAGACACCTGCGGGAAAGACAAAGAAAGGCCGGGCGGCCGTCAATGAGAGGGCAAAGATACTGATGCAGAAGCTGGGAATCAGTGAGGTGGCGGACAATGACATCAACGAGGTATCCGGCGGGCAGCTTCAGAGGGCCTGTATCTGCCGCAGTCTGATCAATGAGCCAAAGATCATCTTTGCGGATGAACCTACAGGTGCGCTGAATAAACAAAATTCTATAGAGGTTATGGAGGAGTTAAACCGCATCAATCTGGACGGGACCAGTATCCTTCTGGTCACACATGATATGAAAGTGGCGGCGCGCTGTGAGCGGGTGCTTTATATAGAGGACGGTGATATCCGGGAGGACATTACACTTGGAAAATGGCAGAAAGACCAGGATATGAGGGCAAGAGAGCGGACATTGAATGACTGGCTGATCAAGCTGGGCTGGTAAAGAAAGGATTTGTATGAAAGATATTTTGCTGGTGGAAGACAACAGGGAGCTGGCAGAGCTTCTGCAGGCATTTTTGGAAAAAGACGGGTTTACTGTTCATCCGGTACCTACCGGAGAGGAGGCGGCAGCATATCTGGAAGAGAACAATGTGAAGATCATGCTCCTCGACATTATGCTTCCCGGCATGGATGGTTTTGCCGTCTGCCGGACAGTGCGGGAGAAAGGAGATATCCCCATATTGATCATGAGTGCCAGAGCGGAAAAGGATGATAAGTTAAACGGATTCGGTCTGGGGGCAGATGACTATATGGAAAAGCCTGTGGACCCGGACCTGCTGACTGCCAAGGTGCGGGCACTGCTGCAGAGAACTTACGGGGCCAGAAGTGAGACGGACTATCTGGTATCAGGCGGCCTTACCATAGACAAAAATGCGCGGAAGGTTTACCGGGACGGGCAGGCAGTGGAGCTGAATGTAAAAGAGTATGAACTGCTGTTATTACTGGCTGAAAACCCGGGGAGGACCCTTCACAAGGAATATCTTTTTGACCGGATCTGGGGTATGGACAGCTTCAGTGAGAATCAGACGCTGACGGTGCATATCAGAATGCTGCGAAACAAAATAGAGGAAAATCCCAGGGCGCCCAGGCGCATTCAGACTGTCTGGGGTGTGGGGTATCGGTATGAGGAAATATGACAGGATTCTGGCAGTAACGGTATGTCTCTATCTGCTGCTGGCGCTGGGAACAGGTCAGATCCTTTACCGGATGCAGGAGCACAGAGACAGGGAATTCCGGGTGGAGATAAACCGCCTGTACCATACCATATCAGCGGGAACACGCCCGGAGGAAGTGGAGCTGAGCGGATTTCGGGATGTATACAGGATTGACAGTCTGCCCCTTGCTGATGCGGCTGACAGGGAGAAGTCAGAGGCATTTTACAGTGATGAAAGTAATGGAGGCAGTGTTATAAAACCCTGGTATACGGACAGCAGTCTGAAAGGGTATCTCCGGTTTTCATACAGGGAAGAAAATATGAGCCTGGGCGGTGTGATGGTGACCGTGCAGGCTGGTCTTGCACTTATGGCAGCATTTGTGGTGGGAATTTTACTGTATTTGAAATACCGGGTCATCCGTCCATTCAACCGGGTAAGCGAACTGCCTTATGAGCTGGCAAAAGGCCATCTGAAAGGCGAGGTAAAGCAGGAGAAGAACAGATATTTCGGTGACTTTCTCTGGGGAATCGGGCAGTTAAAAGATACGCTGGAAGTGACGAAAAAGCGGAGGCTTGAGCTGGAAAAGGAAAAGAAAAAAATGCTGCTGTCCTTGTCCCATGACATGAAGACGCCTCTTGGGACCATCAGACTTTACGGAAAAGCCCTGGAGCAGGGACTCTACGATACAGAGGAGAAGAAGTGCCACGCTGCCCGGCAAATCTGTGCGAAAGCAGAAGAGATTGAGGGATATGTGGCGGAGATCATAAGAAGCTCAAAGGAAGATATTTTAGATGTCCGGGTGGAAATGGGAGAATTTTATCTGGAGGAACTGGTAAAGCGGGTGGCAGACACCTATGTGGAAAAGTGCGCAGTGCGAATGATGGAGCTGCAGATCGGCAGATATGAGAACCGGCTGATGCGCGGGGACCTTGACCGTATACTGGAAGTGTTTGACAATGTGATGGAAAACGCCTTTAAATACGGGGACGGCAGAAGAACTGAGATCAGCTTTTATGAGGAGGATTTCTGCCAGCTCATCCGCATTTTTAATACGGGGGAGGCCGTGTCGGAGAATGATTTCAATCACATTTTCGAGAGCTTTTTCAGAGGGACGAATAGTCTTGGGCAGCAGGGCAGCGGGCTGGGACTTTATATCTGCAGGGAGATCATGCGGAAGATGGACGGGGAAGTGTTTGCAGAGAAGGAGAAGGACGGGATGGGAATTGTGCTGGTATTCCGATAGTGAAAGGAATGTCTGGTCATGAAACCGGACGAAGATAAAACAGCATGATACAGCAGCCATGTTTACGGAACCGGCGGTTTGTCAAAATTTTTGACAGACCGCCGGTTTTGTCTATAGTAAAAGCAGTTCCGGCATAGTATGATGAGAGTATGAAACAGCACGGAAAGGAGGGATGTGGAAATGGAAGCATTCCGTACCATTGAAGTAAAACGAAGCATTTTTGATAATAACGACAGGCAGGCGGAGCAACTTCGCAGAGAACTGAAAGAGAAGAGGGTATTCCTGCTGAATCTCATGTCTTCCCCGGGTTCAGGCAAGACGACAACCCTGCAGCGGACCATTGAGGCATTGAAGGAGGAGCTGAAGATCGGCATTATGGAGGCGGATATTGACTCTGATGTGGATGCCCGCACCATAGAGAATATGGGGGTAAAAGTAATACAGCTCCATACAGGGGGCATGTGCCACCTGGACGCGGATATGACGAGGCAGGGGCTTGACGCCATGGGAACCGGAAGCGTGGACCTGGCTGTGCTGGAAAACGTGGGAAATCTGGTCTGCCCGGCGGAATTTGACACGGGGGCAGTGAAGAACGCCATGATCTTATCGGTTCCGGAGGGAGATGACAAACCTCTGAAATATCCGCTGATGTTCTCCGTATGTGATGTGGTGCTGATCAACAAGATCGACGTGATGCCCTATTTTGATTTTGACCTGGAAAAATGCAGAGAAAACATCAGACTGCGCAATCCCGAGGCGAAAGTGATCCCAATCAGCGCAAAGACAGGGGAAGGTGTGGATGCGTGGGCAGATTGGCTGAGGACAGAAGTAAACATGTGGAGAGAAGCAAGGTAATCCGGAAGCAGGACTGTGAACAGCAGCAGGATAGCTGCAAAAGAGCATCTAAAGAGCTGCAAAAGAGCAGCGAGGCGGCTGCAGAATGGTAGAAAGGGTGGGTTTGTATATGGCAAATTTAAGACCGAAGATCGTGAAACTGGCAAAGATGGTGGGCGGTGTTGCAGGGGCAATGAACCGGATCGATGAGAAGGCTCCGGAATACTATGCGCTGAATGCTGTGGTCACGGATGATATGGCAGATGTAGCCCTGGTCATGGGGCTTCGCCAGCCGCGAACCTTTGAGTATATTGTGGAGAAATGCGGCAGAAGCCGGGAAGAGACCAAAAAGCTTCTGGACCAGCTTACATACACAGGTGTAGTAAAAGTATGGACGGATAAAAAGGATAAGAAGGACCGGTACTTCATCAATATTTTCGCGCCGGGCATGCTGGAAATGATGGTAAATAACCGGGAGCAGCTTGCCGCGCATCCTGAGATCGGCAAGGCATTTGAGGAGTATACCAGAAAGAGGATCGCACCTATGGCGCCCCTTTTTCCGGAAGGCATGGCAATGATGCGTGTGACGCCTGTGGAGAGTGCTGTCAAAGACCTTCCGGGAGTACAGCCCTGGGAAAAGCTGTCTTATTATCTGAGAAAATACGATACATTCAGTGTGTCTGACTGTTCCTGCCGCCAGTCCAGAAAGGTGCTTGGCGAGGGCTGCGGACATCTGGAAAAGGATATCTGTATCCAGATGGGAACAGGAGCAGAATATTATATCAGGACAGGAAGAGGCCGTCAGGTGAGCCGGGAGGAAGTGCTGGAAATCCTGAAATTTGCGGAGGACAACGGCCTTATGCATGAGATGCCCGCAACAGACGGGCTGGGTGAATCGGCGGCAATCTGCAACTGCTGCAGCTGTTCCTGTTTTTCCATGCGTATCGCAACGCTGTTCCGCACACCGGATGCCATCCGCTCCAATTTTACAGCGGAGGTGAACCCGGAGGAGTGTGTGGCCTGCGGGCAGTGTGTGGAAAACTGTCCCACAAATGCCCTGAAGCTGGGACAGAGACTCTGTGCCAAAAAGCCGCTTCCAAAGACAGAGGAACCTACGGCCAGGGATCATGTGTGGAGCAAAAAGAACTGGAATATGGACTACAGGGAGAACCGTCAGGATGTGGCGGAGGAGGGAACTTCCCCCTGTAAAACCGCCTGTCCGGCCCATATTGCGGTACAGGGCTATATCAAGCTGGCTGCCAGGGGAAAATACAAAGAGGCCCTGGAACTGATCAAAAAGGAAAATCCATTCCCGGCTGTCTGCGGCCGTATCTGCCCGCATGGCTGTGAGAATGAATGTACCCGCGGGGATATTGACGAGCCCATCGCCATTGATGAGATCAAGAAATTTATCGCGGATAAAGAACTGGACAGTGATGTGCGCTACATTCCGCCGAAACGCTACCATCTGGGCAATAAGATCGCCATTATCGGCGGCGGCCCTGCAGGACTTTCCTGCGCGTATTACCTTGCCATAGATGATTACCGGGTGACTGTTTTTGAAAAACAGGAGAAGCTGGGCGGCATGTTGGCACTTGGAATCCCCTCCTTCCGCCTGGAAAAAGAGGTGCTGAATGCAGAGATTGATGTGCTGAAAGAGATGGGTGTGGAATTTAAGACCGGCGTGGAAGTGGGAAAAGATGTGACGCTGGATGAACTGAGAAAACAGGGCTACGAGGCATTTTACATAGCAGTCGGCGCCCAGGGCGGACGCAGGCTGAACGTGGAAGGAGAGGACGCTTCCGGTGTGGTATCCGGTGTGGAATTCCTGCGCGAAGTAAACCTGGGATGCGGCCGTACCCTCGCCGGAAATGTAGTGGTAGTGGGCGGCGGCAACGTAGCTGTGGATGTGGCCCGCACAGCCACAAGGCAGGGAGCTGACACGGTAAAAATGTACTGCCTGGAAAGCCGTAAGGAGATGCCTGCCCTGGATGAGGAGATCGAAGAGGCAGAGGCTGACCATGTGGAATTCCAGAACGGATGGGGCCCGAAACGCATTCTGACAGAGGATGGAAAGGTGACAGGCGTGGAATTTATGCGCTGTGTCTCTGTCTTTGATGAGATGCACCGTTTTGCACCGAAATACGATGAGGAGGATACCATTACGGTTCCGGCTGATACGGTTCTTCTCTCCATTGGGCAGTCTATCGAGTGGGGCAGCCTGCTGGAAGGCAGCAAAGTGAAACTGGGCCGCGGAAACACTGCGCAGGCTGACAGCCTTACTTATCAGACCGGAGAAAAAGACGTGTTTGTGGGCGGCGACTGCTGTACCGGTCCGAAATTTGCTATTCACGCCATCGCAGCCGGCAAGGAAGGAGCAATTTCCATCCACAGATATGTGCAGCCGGGACAGACTCTGACCTTGGGCCGCGACAGAAGAGAATACCATGCCTTTGATAAAAATAACGTGGCTGTGGATCTGCAGAGTTTTGACAATACACCGAGACAGCGCCCTGCCCATGCACAGGAGAAGAAGGGCACTTTCCGGGATGACAGGATGACATTTACAGAGGAACAGATGAAAAAAGAGACGGAGAGATGCCTGGGCTGCGGTGCCGTACAGGTGGATTCCTATATGTGTGTGGGCTGCGGTATGTGCACCACAAAATGTAAATTTGATGCCATTCATCTGAAACGTACCGGTCATTCCAAACCGGATCTGTATGAGAAGCTTCCGGTGAAAATCGCGGCAAATGCAGTGAAGAGAAGCGGAAAAATTGCCGCCTCATCTGTGAAAACTACCCGCAGAAAGGACTGATCCTATGCATGAACTTGGAATCCTGGACGCCATGATCCACACCATTGAGGATGTGGTGCGGGAAGAAGGAGCCGAAGAGGTGGAACGAATCGTATTGGATGTGGGAGAGCTCTCCGGTGTCGTGCCCAGATATCTGGAGGAGTGCTGGCCGGCAGCCAGATACAAAACCTCCATGGAGGAGACAGAACTGGAAGTATGCGTAGTGCCCGGCATTGTAAAGTGCCGGGACTGCGGCAGAATCTTCAACGCCATGGAGTACGACATGCGCTGTCCAATGTGTGAGGGGCAGCAGATGGAGATCCTTTCAGGAAATGACCTGATGATCAAGGAAATTCTATGTAAATAGGGGGAATGGGTATGTTTGCATTTTACGAGGGCGTTCCCACAGCACTGGTACTGCTTGTGTGGCTGTGTGTGTTTGTAAGTCTCTTTGTTCTGAATGAGGTGACCCGCAGATTTAAATGGGTGGGATTTGCCGCGTTTGTGATCCTGCCGGTGGTGCTCACGATCCTGTGGCTCACGGCATTTAAGGATACTGCGTATATGGACTGGTTCCACCTGGCGAAGGTGTATTCCTCCACGGCGGGATGTATCGGTTTCTGGTGTATCCGGCATGTGAAGAAGCTGTCCTCCAACAGGATAGCGCTCTGCTTTCCGCCTCTGATCCTGGCGATCAATATCTGTGAGGCTGTGCTGCGTGATTTTGAGATCGGAAGATATGTGACGCCGGTTATGGAGTACACCAATAATCAGACACAGTATTATATCGGTGGTGCCTGGAATTATATGAATGGCATCGCGGGAATCCTGAACATTATCACCATTACGGGGTGGTTTGGAATCTGCATAAGGGCTGTGACGAAAAAGGACGGGAGCCGAGATATGCTCTGGCCGGATATGATGTGGTTCTGGATCGTGGCCTATGATCTATGGAACTTTGCGTACACGTATAATTGTCTGCCCACTCATGCCTGGTACTGCGGATTTGCCCTGCTTCTGGCTCCCACAGTCTGTGCCTTTACCGTGGGAAAAGGTGCATGGCTGCAGCACAGGGCGCACACACTGGCGCTGTGGTGCATGTTTGCCCAGACTGTGCCGGCCTTTCAGGATGCCAGCCGCTGGATGGTGCATTCCACATCCAGCAAAGCCATTGCGGACGCTGCGATCCAGCAGGGATATGTGGCTGCGGATGGGTATACTGCACTGGCGGAACCCGGTATCTATCAGCTTGCCTCCGCAAATCCGGACACCACGGCGCTTTTTGTGGTAAGCCTGCTTGCGCTTCTTGCAAACGCGGCGGTATTTATCTATATGATCCTTCATATAAGAAAGACAAAACGCAATCCCTACAGGACAGAGCTGTATTCAGACCTGGCGTCCTATCAGAAAATAAAGACACTGGCAAAACAGGCAGGATGAACGCAGTCCTTTATTTAGAAGCAACAGAATAACAGGCATGTCCGGAAATTGGAAGACTGCCCAAAAAGGTTCTTTGGAAAACCTTTTGGGCAGCCTTTTTTTGTGTACTGCAAAATAAGCATATTGTGCTATTTTTGAGCGCGTGTTCCATATCGAAACCGGGAAGGATTTGTTATAATTAGAAAAAATATTAAATCACAGACGGCTGCGAGCGGACAACCGTATCAGCGGTCTGTACAGCGGCAGGGAGGAGGGATGACGCATGATTTCAACAAAGGAGGGATATGCAAGAGCAGAATATTTTTCCAGCATTGCGGCAGCGGACAGCAGAAGAAAGGAATTCGACATTAAGAACCATTCTCTTATTTATACGGGGCAGAAGCCGGATTTTCTGTTTATCGGAGATTCTATTACCCATTACTGGGAGCTAAATGTATACTTTAATCTGCCGGGACAGTTGATCGTAAACCGGGGAATCGGCGGTGACACAACAGAATTCTTAAAAAGGCGGTTTTATGCGGATGCTCTGCAGTTAAAGCCAAGATACTGCATAATGGGCATTGGAATCAATGATTCCATTGAACTGGAGGGGGATTATTGGAAAAGGCTGGAGCCGAAGCCTTATGAGGAGGTCCTGACAACCGCTCAGAACAATATCAGCAATATAATATGCCAGGCAGAAAATACAGATACCACTTTAATTCTGACCTCTCTTCTGCCGATACATATTCCCATTTTGTTAAATGAAGCGGTTCGCAAAAGGTATATTAAAGAGATGAATGCATGGCTGACGCAGACAGCGAGAAAGAATAAGCTGATTTTTGTAAACTATTATAATACCACCACATTTCCGGGAACCGAAAAGCTGCTGGACGGCATTACCTATGACGGTCTGCATCCCAATGCAAAGGGGTATGAAATTATGGCAGCCGTTTTGAAGAATACACTGCACCAGTACAAGATCGATCTGTGATCAATCAGGAGGAAAAATACAATGATCTTTGATTCCATTCAAAACAAAGAAAATTACAGGGAGTACGAAACACTTTATCAGATACTATGCTATTTGGAGGGGCTGAAGCAGGGAGAGCTTCCTCTGCCGGATACGGTGATCTGTGAGGACCGCGCTTTCTGTAATCCTGTTTCTCTGACATCAAAACCGGAAGAAGCCTGTATTTATGAAGCACACAAAAAATATATAGATTTACACTACATTGTGTCAGGCAGAGAGGGAATCGCCACAGCGGATGTCAAATCCCTGACTGCGTCAGTCCCATACAATGCGGACAGGGATATTGCCTTTTATAAAGGCAGTGCATTTGGCCGTTATCTGCTGAAACCGGGTGATTTTATGGTGTGTTACCCCAGCGATGCCCACATGGTGGCAATCATGGAAAATAAGCCGGAAAATATAGAAAAAGTAGTAGTTAAAATAAAAGTACAGTAGTCAGTAAGAGCGGGCGGGGCAGCTATAAAGTGTAGATCGACAGGTGTATCTTCACGGATAGCTGCCTTATTTATTGCTGAAAGCTGCATAAAAAATTTATAAGGAGGATTCCTTTATGTCAGTGATTGACAATATACGTTTTACATTTCTCTATATTGATCTGTATTCCATGGGAAGGACATGGGTATATCCGGAATCAGTCATACCATATAACATTTTTCGGTACATAGTGAAGGGAAAGGCAGAGTTCTGTATTGACAGCGAAGAGATTCTGGTGGAGGAGAACCAGATCGTGTACATACCCAGCGGGTGCAGAATGTCCTGCCATGCACTCAGCGATACATTTGAATTTTTCAGTATCCGTTTTACCACCTCTGTTTTTTATGAAGGTGAAGATGTGTTAAGAGAATACTATGGAATACCAAGGGTTACACAGAGTATGGGAGAAGATAATTATTTCAAAGAGATCTATAGGTGGGTGAAGACAGAGCATATCGCGAAGAAATGTTTTGTGCGGGGATACCTGGACCTGCTCATAGGCTCTCTTGCAGTCAGAGGAGAGAAGATAGACAGGGTGAAAGGAGAAATCAAAACAGAAGAGTATGATTTGGAGAGAATCAAAAAAAGAGCCATGAAAACGAAGAAGCAGATCGATCCCAGGGTACAGATTGTGGCGGATTATATCGTTCTCCATCCAAAAGAAAAATATACGCCTGAAAAAATGGCAAATATGGCGGAACTGAGCAAGCAGAGGTTCAGCAGTCTTTTTAAGGAAAACATGGGAAAAACACCCATGGAATACGTGAGGGAGATCCGGCTTACCACTGCGGCAAGGGCTCTTTTGGTGAGCAATGATAATGTCAATGATATTGCCTACGAGGTGGGATATGAGGACGCCAATTATTTTATCAGGGAGTTTAAAGCAGCTTTCGGGTTTACACCGAATCAGTACCGGAGGGTGGCAAGAGAATAAGAATAAGAGTCTAGTGCTATTATTGAGCGTTTGGTTAGTAGATGTACACAAAGAAAATAGGTAAAATAAACTTACAATAAACAAATCGATACGGCCGATATCGGGGAACAGTAAAAAGTGAACAGAGAGGAGAGCTTTATGAGAAGAAAATTAGCAGTTTTGCTGGTGGGTACCATGATAGGTTCCGCCATGCTTGCAGGATGCGGACAGAATGGGAATACAGAAAGCAAACAGACAGCAGCGGAAACAGGAGAATTAAAAGGTGACATTACATTTTGGCATTCCTTTACACAGGGGCCGCGTCTGGAGGTGATACAGGAGACCGCAGACCAGTTTATGAAGGATAACCCGGATGTAAACATAACCATAGAGACGTTTTCCTGGGGGGATTTTTATACGAAATGGACCACCGGTCTTGCATCCGGGAATGTGCCGGATATGAGCACTGCGCTTCCCGGTCATGTGGTAGAGATGATGGACGCAGAGGCCCTGGTTCCCCTGGATGATCTGATCGATGACATAGGTAGAGATAAGTTTTCAAAAACTGCCCTGTCGGAAGGAGAAAAGGACGGCACCTGCTATTCCCTGCCATTGTATTCCCATGCACAGGTCATGTGGTACAGAAAGGATCTGCTGGATGCAGCAGGACTTGAAGTTCCCAAGACATGGGATGAATTTGCCGATGCGGCAAAAACCCTGACAAAAGACGGGGTTTACGGATGTTCCTTCCCCTGCGGTTCCAATGACCTTATGGGAACACGTTTCTTAAACTTCTATGTGAGAAGCGGCGGCGGGAGCCTTCTTACAGATGATCTGAAAGCAGATCTGACAAGTAATCTGGCACTTGACGGCATTCGTTACTGGCTGGACATTTATGAGAATTGTTCTCCGAAGGATTCTGTAAATTATGCAGTATTAGATCAGGCAACCCTGTTCTATCAGGGAAAGACAGCCTTTGACTTTAACTCCGGTTTCCAGATCGGCGGCGTTGAAACGAACTCCCCTGATTTGGTGGATCAGATTGACTGTGCGCCTCTTCCGAAGATAAATGCGGATGACCCGGAATACGGAGCGGAAACTTCCAATATTCCGATGGTGGTATGGGAGAACTCAGAACACCCGGAAATATGCAAGGAATTTATCAAAAAATTATACGAGAAAGATACCTATATCAAATTCCTGGAAGCAACACCGGTAGGTATGCTGCCTTCCATTACAGGTATTTCGGATACACCGGAATACAAAGAGAACGAAACCGTACAGAAGTTCTCCAATGCGGTAGATGTAATCACAAAAACCATGGATATGGGTACTGCCATAGGATTTGAAAAAGGCCCCAGTGTTCAGGCCGGTCTTCTCACATCTCAGGGAATCATAGAGAGTATGTTCCAGGATATTATCACAAACGGAACGGATGTGGAAAAAGCTGCACAGACAGCAGAAGACAAACTGAATGAGGTATTCAGCACTGTACAGTGATTTTGAATACATAACCTGTTACCAGGGGCTGCCCGAACCACCACGAAGGGCAGTCCCATCCCTCAGAAAGGCGGCATTTTTGTGAAAAGAAAAGTAAAATTTGATTATGCCCGCTGGATTTTCGTACTTCCTGCACTGCTGGTTGTGGGGATACTGTTGGTATATCCTATCTTTTCCAGTTTATATTACAGTATGACGACCAAGCATCTGATCAAGGCTTCCTATGATTTTATAGGATTGGAAAATTATAAAGCGGTTTTATCAGACTCTAATTTTTATAAGGCATTTTTGACCTCTATACTCTGGACCGTGGGTTCATTGTTAGGACAGTTGTTCATCGGATTTACAGCAGCACTGGCCATTAATCGGGTGAAGATCGGAAAGGGAATTTACAGAACCCTGATGATCATTCCCTGGGCATTCCCCTCTATTGTAATCGCACTTTCCTGGAAATGGATACTGAACGGTGTTTCAGGTTTCCTTCCGAATATTCTTGTCCAGTTGGGCATCAGCAGCGAACTTCCGCAGTTTTTAAGTGACAGCAGCCTGGTATTTCTGACATTGATTTTTATTAATGTCTGGTTCGGTGCGCCGATGATCATGGTAAATGTGCTGTCTGCACTGCAGACCATTCCCCAGGACCAGTATGAGGCAGCTCAGATTGACGGTGCTTCCAAATTCCAGCAGTTCTGGCATATAACAGTACCGCATATTAAAGTCGTAGTCGGCCTGCTGGTAGTGCTTCGTACCATCTGGGTATTCAATAACTTTGATATTATTTATCTTCTTACAGGCGGCGGCCCTGCCAATGCCACGACCACAGTTCCTGTCTATGCGTATAATATGGGCTGGGGAACAAAACTTCTGGGCAGGTCATCTGCAGTCACTGTGCTTTTGCTGGCATTCCTGCTGCTGGTTTGTTTGGTTTACTTTACGATCATTGGAAAATGGGAAAAGGAGGACAAGTGATGACAAATCAAAAAGAAAAGATCGGCAATGGACTCTGCCATGTATATTTGATCATTTTGTCCGTGATTGCTTTTTTCCCGCTGGTATGGGTTTTACTGTGTTCCGTAAAATCTTCGGGAGAGCTGACCGCAAATCCAACCCGATTTCTGCCAAAGCACTTTACACTGGAAAACTTTACCCATGTGATTCAGGACCTGGGATTTGCAGGGAATATCAGCAACAGTTTGATCATTGCAATATCAACTACCTGCATCGCCATTGTGGTATCATCCATGGCGGCATACGGAATCGTAAGATTTTTTCCGAAGCTGGGTTCCATTATGTCAAAGGTTCTGGTGGCAACTTACATGTTTCCTCCCATCCTTCTGGCGATTCCCTATTCGATGGTCATGGCAAAGCTGGGATTTGTCAATACCAGAGTCGGACTTGTCATAGTGTATCTCTCCTTCAGCGTACCTTATGCTGTATGGATGCTAGTAGGCTTTTTCAAGACAGTGCCGCTGGGAATCGAGGAAGCGGCAAGAGTGGACGGAGCCAATAAACTCCAGACTTTTGTGAGGATTGTACTGCCCCTGGTCATGCCGGGGATCGTGGCAACAGCCATTTATACATTTATCAATGCGTGGAATGAATTTTTATACTCTTTGATCCTGATCAACAGCACAGATAAGATGACAGTGTCTGTGGCTTTAAAATCTCTTCAGGGTTCGGAAATCCTGAACTGGGGAGATATGATGGCAGCATCTGCCCTGGTGGTGGTACCGTCCGTAATATTCTTTATGTTTATACAGAATAAGATTGCAGGCGGCATGACTGACGGAGCAGTAAAATAACTTTGGATATATTTGGAGGTAATAGAATATGAAGACAATAGGATATGCAATTGTGGGTACCGGTTATTTCGGCGCGGAGCTTGGACGTATTATGAAGGAGCAGGAAGGGGCCAGGATCGTGGCTGTCCTTGACCCGGAAAACGCCCAAACCGTTGCAGAGGAACTGGGATGTGACGTGGAAACAGATTTAGATACCTTGTACAGCCGGGAAGATGTGGAGGCCGTGATTGTGGCAACACCTAATTACCTGCACAAGGAACCGGTCATAAAGGCGGCAGAGCACGGGGTAAATGTTTTTTGCGAAAAGCCTATCGCGCTGAGTTATAAGGACTGCGACGAGATGGTAAAAGCATGTCAGCAGCACGGTGTTACCTTTATGGCAGGCCATGTCATGAATTTCTTCCGGGGTGTGCGTCATGCGAAAAAATTGATCAATGACGGAGTGATCGGAAAAGTTCTGTACTGTCATTCGGCCAGAAACGGATGGGAAGAACCGCAGCCGTCGATCTCCTGGAAAAAGATCAGGGAAAAATCAGGAGGACATCTGTATCATCACATTCATGAACTGGACTGTGTACAGTTCCTCATGGGCGGAATGCCGGAAACAGTGACCATGACAGGGGGAAATGTTGCGCACCAGGGGGATGAGTTCGGTGACGAGGATGACATGCTGTTTGTAAACATGGAATTTTCCGACAACCGTTATGCGGTTTTGGAGTGGGGGTCTGCCTTCCACTGGCCTGAGCACTATGTGCTGATACAGGGTACAAAGGGTGCCATCCGTATTGATATGTGTGACTGCGGCGGCACGTTAAAGGTGGATGGAAAAGAGGAGCATTTTCTTGTCCATGAGTCCCAGGAGGAGGATGATGACCGTACCAGAATATACCACGGCACCGAGATGGACGGAGCCATTATGTACGGAAAACCGGGGAAAAAACCACCTATGTGGCTTCACAGTATTATGAAAAATGAAATGAAATACTTAAACGGCATTATGCACGGAGCAAAGGCAGATGATGAATTCAGGCCTCTGCTCACAGGAGAGGCAGCAAGGGCAGCCATAGCAACAGCCGATGCATGTACCATGTCCAGGTATGAGAACCGCAAAGTGCAGCTGCGCGAAGTGTTAGGAGAAAAGAGCGAAGAATAGATTCAGGGTAATATACACCGCATTTTTTCTCTGACAGCTTCGGAAGAATCTTGACAAATAAAAAGTCATGTTATATAATGACAGCGTTCATCGGAGGGTGAACCATTCTGACAGAAATGGTAACCGGATAAGATGCTGGCTGAGATGCCTGCTTCTTATCCGGTTTTTTGTGTGGGTTTAGAGCCTTTTATAGTATGAAACCTCCGTGAAATGTACATTACGAGCAAAAGGAGAAAAATGAGAGTATGAGTCAAGGACAGAATTTTACAAAAGGAAAAATCCTGATGCCGCTTGTTAAATTTGCCCTGCCGGTGCTGGCGGCTATTTTTCTGCAGACCATGTATGGAGCAGTGGACATGCTGGTTGTGGGACAGTTTGCCCAGGCGGCAGACGTGTCGGCAGTTTCCACGGGGAGCTGGCTGATGCAGCTTGTGACGGCTTTTGTGGTGGGAATCGCCATGGGCACTACGATTCTTCTGGGAAGAAAAATCGGTGAGGGGAGAGCAGAGGAAGGCGGCAGGATCATTGGAGCCAGTATCATGCTGTTCATCATCATAGGTGTCGTGATAACCGTTATCATGGAAGCGTTTGCGGTGCCCATTGCCAGGATCATGCAGACACCGCCGGAAGCATTTGATGCCACGGTCTCTTATGTGAGGATCTGTTCCGCAGGGGCTGTGTTTATTGTGGCGTATAATGTGATCGGAAGTATTTTCAGGGGACTTGGAGATTCCAGGATGCCGCTTCTTACGGTGGCGATCGCCTGTGTGTTTAATATTGTCGGGGATTTACTGCTGGTGGGTGTTTTCGGGCTTGCCACTGCGGGGGCGGCCATCGCCACAGTGCTTGCTCAGGTGCTGAGTGTGGTGATCTCGCTTCAGATCATCCGGAAGAGGAAGTTTACGTTTGTTTTTCACAGAAAGGATATTGCATTTGACAGAAAACGGATGGGGGAAGTGTTCCGGCTGGGATTTCCTATTGCGTTTCAGGATGTGCTGGTAGGTATTTCGTTTCTGGCGATCACTGCCATCGTCAACTCTCTGGGAGTGATTCCCTCCGCGGGAGTAGGGGTTGCGGAAAAGCTGTGTGGGTTTATTATGCTTGTGCCGTCTGCTTTTAATCAGTCCATGGCAGCGTTTGTCTCCCAGAATATGGGGGCCGGGGAGGCCGGAAGGGCGAAGAAGGCGCTGCTGTGCGGAATTGGGATGTCGCTGGCTGTGGGTGTTTTGATGGCTTATGGGGCATTTTTCCACGGGGATATCCTGTCGGGGATTTTTGCCAGGGACGGGGAGGTTATTGCGGCTTCGGCGGAGTATTTGAAGGCGTATGCCATTGACTGTCTGCTGGTTTCGGTGATGTTTTGTATGATCGGGTATTTTAATGGGTGTGGGAAGACTTTGTTTGTGATGGTGCAGGGAATCGTCGGTGCTTTCGGAGTGAGGATTCCGGTATCGTTTCTGATGAGCCGGATGGTGCCGGTTTCCTTGTTTGGGGTGGGGCTGGCGACGCCTTGTTCTTCGGGGGTGCAGATTGTTTTGTGTGTGGGGTATTTCTTTTGGGTGAATCGGAAGGGGAGTAGGGCGGTCGTGTGATGGTGGCTCACGGACGTCGGCATGGATAGGAGACCGGTAATGGGCCGGCGGGCCGTGGAGCTTCCTTCCGGACAGCACCTGCGTCGGCAAGACCTGCTAAGTAAAAATGGAAGCCCCAGGCAAGGCACCGGACAGAACCGCAGTCCAGCCCTTATGGCTGAACCGCTCAACTGTCCTGAAATTCCGGATGGTAACCGGAATTTCTCCTTGCCTGGGACTTCCATTTTTACTAAGCAGGTCTAAGCCTCCTCCGGAATGCTGCCCGGAAGGAAGCTCCACGGCCCGCCGGCCCATACGGTCTCCTATCCATGCCGACTGGTTGTGGACGCGGGAGGAGAGGATGTGTATGGGGGGCTGTGGTGGTGAATCCAGGACCGGAGCTTTTTACAGGTTTTGGGAGCAGAGGATGGAGATGTTGGCGGCGGTGTCCTGGGTTGGGGGGAGTTTTTGTTTGTGAAGGTAGTCTCTTAGGTAGATCAGGGGGAGGTAGCCCTGGCGGTGGAGGTCCTGGGAGATGGAAAAGTCTATGGTTCCATCCAGAAGGAGAGATTTCGTGTGTTCTGACATGTCATGGCAGATGATGCGGATCTCTCCTTTTTTTTGTGCCGTCTCCACGGCTTTGGTACAGCCGGCTACGCTGCGGTTGGCCATGTAAATGGCTTTTATGGCCGGGTCTTCCTGAAGGGCGCTGAGGACTTTTTTGTAGGTGAGCTGGTAGTTGTTGTAGGTCTCTATGACCTGGATCTGGTCCCGGGGGAAGCCAATCTCAGACATGCGGGTGCAGAAGCCGTCCAGACGGGCACGGTGGCCGTCGAATTCCAGGTTGCCCGCCGCGGCAAGGATTCTGCCGGTGGAGGGGATGCATTTGCTGATGAGTTCGGCGGCAATGCGGCCGCTTTTATTGTAGTCCTGACCGATGAAGCAGAGTCTGTCGGTGCCGGGCAGGTCACTGTTGAAGGTGATGACCGGGATGTCTTTTTGGGTGAGGGAACGGATCTTCTCCTCAATGGATGGGTCGTTCATGGTGCAGACAGCAGCGCCCTGAATGCCCGCCTCTAAAAGCGCGTCCAGTTTTTCGATGCTTTCCTCCGGGATGTCGGTTTCGCATTCTTCTACCAGGATCTTTACATGGAAATCAGTGAGCTCGGCCTGGGCAGCTTCAATGCCGCGCATGATCTCCCAGCGGAAATGGCCGGTCCAGTTGGGCAGAAGCACACCAAGCTTGATCGGCGGAAAGCCCTGACCAAACAAGGTTTTCTGGTAGGTGCTGCGGGGGGTAAGGTAGCCGGTCTCCTGAATGGCTGCCATGACTCTTTCGTATACGTCAGGACTTACATGGGAACGGTTGTTGAGAACACGGTCTACCGTTCCACGGGACACGCCCGCTTTGTCAGCGACCATCTGTATGGTTGGTTTTTTGTTTATCATGATTCCTCCTGTTTATGTGCACGTGCTATTGCACGGGGATGGTATTTTTGCTCTGCGGCATCTTATGATTAAATTCTATCATATGGAGAATGGGGTTGTAAATAGGGGGATTGGTTAAGTTTAACAAAAGGAGAAGAAGTGAGGGCTGATAAAATGGGATGTTCAAAAGCACAATATTGTGAAATGTAGCTAAAAATGAAAAAGAAAGGGCAGAGATGTTGACAAAACCGGGAGGCTTTTCTATAATTATAAGTGCAAAAGCACATAAAGTGCAAAAGCACAAAAGAAAACAGTTCACAGCCAGACGCCGGAGGGGGTCAAAAAGGCCGGGCTTCGCAATGCGGGGTGCAATGCCGGGGGGACTGGAGCGGGTGGGCAAAAACAAAATAGCGGAGAGTAAAGGAGCGTATTGAGATGAAAGCAGGAATTATTGGAGCAGGTAGAATCGGAAAGGTGCATGCAAAGAATATTTCTATGTTTGTGCCGGAGGTGGAGATCAAGACGGTTGCAGACCCTTTTATGAATGAAGAGACAGAGAAATTTCTGAGAAAATGCGGTGTGCAGAATGTGACAAAGGACGCGGAGGATATTCTGCAGGATGAGGAGATAGACGCGGTTCTGATCTGTTCCTCCACGGACACGCATTCCAAGTATATTATTGAGGCTGCCAGGGCAGGAAAGCATATTTTTTGTGAAAAACCGATAGATTATGATCTGGGCAAGGTGAGGGAAGCCATTCAGACGGCAGAGGACGCCGGTGTGAAGCTGCAGATCGGATTCTGCCGCAGATTTGACCACAATCACAGAGGCGTCTATGATATGGTGCAGTCAGGAAGAATCGGGAAGGTGCAGATGATCAAAATCAGTTCCAGGGATCCGGAGCCGCCGGCTATTGAATATGTGAAGGTTTCCGGTGGTATTTTCTATGATATGATGATCCATGATTTTGACATGGCACGCTTTCTGGCAGGAGGGGCTGAGGTGACTGAGGTTGTGGCTGCCGGCTCTGTGCTGATCGACCCGGCTATCGGGGAGGCGGGGGATGTGGATACCGCTGTTGTGATGCTGAAGTTTGACAATGGCATAATTGCCACCATTGACAACAGCAGGAAGGCCGTCTATGGATATGACCAGAGAGTGGAGGTATTTGGCTCCGAGGGCTGTGTGCGCAATGAAAATGATGTGCCGAATACGGTTGTGTTCTCAGATGCCGAGAGGACCAGCTGTGAAAATACATATAAGGTAATGTGGGATCGTTATACCGGTGCCTTTGTCTCAGAAATCCAGGCATTTGCAGATGCCGTGGAGAACGACAGGGAGACACCTGTAACCGGAATGGACGGGCTGTATCCGGTACTGATGGCAGCCGCTGCCACAAAATCTCTGAAAGAGGGAAGGCCTGTAAAAATTGAGGAGGTAGAAGGAAGATGAGTCTGAGAAAATGCGCATGTATTGACACCCTGTACACAGAGCTGCCCTGGGAGGAAAGATTCCTGGCGGCAAAGAAGGACGGATTTGACGCGGTGGAATTCTGGGACTGGAGAATCCGGGATCTGGAAGCCACAAAGAGGGCGGCTTGCGAGGCCGGCATTGCGATCAGCGGATTTAACGGGGACGCGGATTATTCCCTGGTTGACCCGGAGCACAGAGAGAAGTACGTGAAATATCTGGAGGAATCCATCCGGGCAGCAAAAGCCGTGGGCGCAGGCAGTGTGACCATTCACTCCAATGCCCTGGGTGAGGGAGGAGTTGTGGTGGACCACTATGATAACCTTTCCCATACGGTGAAGCTCTGCTCCATGTACCGTACACTTTTGGACTGTGTGGAGACAGCGGAGAGAGAAGGGATCAACCTGAACCTGGAGGCCCTGAATATTACCACAGACCATGTGGGAAATTTTCTTGAGAATACACAGATGGGAGCGGAGATATGCCGCCTGATCGGGTCACCCAGGCTGAAGCTTCTCTACGATGTGTATCATATGCAGATCAATGAAGGCTGTATCTGTGATACCATTTCCCATTACGCAGACCAGTTTGGACACATCCATGTGGCGGATGCTCCGGGGCGTCATGAGCCGGGGACGGGGGAAATCAATTATAAAAAGGTGCTGCGTCATCTGGAGGCATGCGGGTATACAGGATATGTGGGTTATGAGCTGTTTCCGCTTGCAGATACAGAGAGTGCTGTGAAGGCGATTATGGAAGCGTGCTGAAAAACGAATTGAGAAATTATGTGGCGGGGAGGTCATTATGAAGAAGAAAATAACCTTTGGGACAAGGGTAGCATATGGATGCGGGGATACAGCCTGTAATATCGTGTACGGGATGATATCCACACTGCTGACGCTGTTTTACACGGATTATGTGGGGATTTCACCGGTGACCATCGGTATTGTCATGCTGGTGTCCAGAGTATTTGACGGCAGTTCAGATCTGATCATGGGATTTTTGGTAGACAGAACCAGGTCTAAATGGGGAAAATCAAGACCTTGGATTTTGTGGATGACGATTCCTTATGCCATAGCGGCGATTCTTATGTTCACAGTGCCGCACACCACAGATTTTCTGAAAGGGATATACATATTCGTCACCTATAATCTGACCACAACGGTTATCTACACAGCTATCAATGTACCTTACGGTTCACTGTCCACCATGATGACCAGGGATTCTTACCAGCAGGATCTGCTGTCCATTTTCCGGATGATCCTGTCCCCGGTGGGACGCATTATTTCCGTGACCTTTACCATGCCTCTTGTGAAAATATTCGGAAATGACCAGTCTGCATGGATCAAGACCATGTGCATCTGGGTGGTGATCGCTGTGGTTCTGCTGCTGTTCTGCTTCTTCCGGTGTGAGGAGACTGTGGTAACAGAGACAAAAAAAGAAGAGAAGCGTTCTGTGGGCGTGAACATCAAGGCTCTTGTAACGAACAAGTATTTCTGGTGCGTGCTCGGGCTGTGGTCGATCCAGGTCATCCATATGACAATTGTGGGAACGGATCTGCCCTATTACTGTAAATATATTTTCGGAAATGATACGTGGATGTACAGCACCCTGTATTTTCTGGAAACTGTGTGCATGATCGGCGGCGCAGTGGCCTGCCCGTTTCTGATCAAAAGATGGGGAAAGAGGAATGTTACGCTGGCGGGCTGCCTCATTGCGGTGGGCTCCCAGCTTCTGGTGCTGGTCAACCCTTATAACTTCCAATGGCTGTTTTTTGTGACACTTATCCGTTCTATAGGTGCATCCCAGTTGTCAGCCACCATCTTCGGCATGTTGGGGGATGTGGTGGAATACGGCTGCTGGAAAAACGGGTTCCGCCAGGAAAGCCTCGTATTCGGCGGCGCAAGTCTGGGATTCAAGGTGGGAACGGGTATCACAAGTGCTGTCATGACAGGACTCATGACCGTAAGCGGCTATATCAGCTCAACCGGAGCGCAGGTGGTACAGCCGGAATCCGCTGTCAGAACCATTGGAAATATCTATAAGTTCGGCCCGGTCATTGTCTGGGGTGCGGCGGTGTTGATTTTGCTGGTGTACAAGCTGGATAAGATGTATCCGCAGATTGAACGGGATTTGCTGGAGCGGGAAATGAAGGCAGAGTGAAAAAGAGGATCTGGAGAGAGGCGCAATTTTAAGTAGAATCATTTATGAGGTGGATTTTCCACATGCTGACCTGTACAATAGAAGAAAACAGAAGAAATGTACAGGGGGAATGAAAAATGCCGGTTGTTATAAGAGAAGACAGGGAGCAGTACATGCAGGAGCTGCGGGACTGGCTGGAACAGGAAAGAGATGTGCCGCTTGAGGAGATGGCTGATTTTTTTCACAGGCGTATTGATACATATGAGGAGAAGATGCAGACCTGGAAGGCAGCCTATGAAAAAATCGCCGGCTGGATTGGCGGGGATACGAAAAGGATGCTGGATCTGGGCTGCGGGACGGGGCTGGAACTGGAATCCATTTTCCGGAAATATCCCCATATCCATGTGACAGGGATCAATCTGTGCGGTACTATGCTGGAGAAGCTGAGACGGAAATACCGGGGAAAGGATATCACACTGATATGCGGGGATTATTTTCAGGAGCCTTTTGGGAAGTCCTGTTATGACATGGTGATCTCCTTTGAATCCCTGCATCATTTTCTGCCTGAGAAAAAGAGGGAACTCTTTGCAAAGATCGAAAAAGCTCTGAAGCCGGGAGGACGATTCCTGGAAGGGGATTACATTGCCTGCTGTGAGGAGGAGGAAAATCTCCTGCGGCTGGAATGCCGGAGAAAACGAAAGGCAGGAGGGATCTCGGAGGATCAGTTTGTACACTTTGACATTCCTCTGACCCTGGAACATGAGACTGAGCTTTTAAAGAGCGTGGGATTTGCAAATGCAGCGGGGTTGGAATGTATCGACGGGGCAACATTTATAGAAGCAGTAAAATAAGCGCGTGCAGCCGGGAACAAAATCCGGCTGCATTTTTTGTGCCGAAAAACCGTATTCCGGCGCGCAGGTCCGGCAGGTTCAATCCTCCCACAGATAATCCAGTTTTCCTTTTTCAATGTGAAAGCTGGTCTCCAGCATATAGGAGAATACATCCAGGGTCTTTCTGGTGTGCTCCCTGCTGTCTCTTGTGAGATGGTTGTCCAGCTTAATGGTCAGGATAATGAGGACAATCTCGGAAACCTCCTCAGGGGATTTGCAGTGCATGGACCCCTCCCGGTTGCCCTGGCGGATAATGTCTGACAAGATCGGGCGCAGGTTTCTCACCATAATGCGGATATACTGCTGATGCAGAAGAGCGCTCTGCTGCAGCTCGAAAAAATTGTTGGACTCCTGGCGGAGAAGCTCCATGGAGGATTCCCGGCAGGTGCGGAATATGATCTCCATCTTGGTCAGGGCATCCATATCAGGGGCTTCCAGCAGATTTTTGGCTTTTTCTATGGCAGCGGAATAGGAGCGTTCGATGACAGCTTCCAGAATTTCTTCCTTGGATTTGAAATAATAGTAGATACTTCCCTTCCCGATGCCCGCTTCTTTGGCAACATCGCTGACAGATATGGACTGGGCGCTGTTTTGGTTCATCAATCTCTGCATGGCATCCAGGATCATATCCTTTTTTCTATTGTTTTGCATAAATACCATTCTCCGTTTTTCTTTGATAGTAACATGATAGCATAAAAATGTAAACTTGACTATCGGTCGAAAAAGTGGTATCTTGTTTACAACCTAAATTCGACCGGTGGTCGAAAAATGGCGAAATATGTTTGGAGGAAAAATAAATGACGTATCAGGAATTAGTGAGTGAGATCAGAGACCTTTTTATGCAGGCGGATGTAAGCGGGATCAAGGAGCACATTGCCTATCAGTTTAATATCAGGGGAGAGGCCGAGGGAGCCTTTTACGCGGAAGTATCAGAGGGGAAGCTGTACATAGAGCCATATGAATATTTCGACAGGGATGTGCTGTTTACAACCACAGCCGAGACACTTCTGGGCATTGCAGGGGGCACCATGGATGCTGTCGCGGCATTCACACAGGGAAAACTGCAGGTGGAAGGCAGCTTTGACAAAGCACTGATGCTTCAGAGTTTCTCCAAGCAGGCCGGAAAAGAAAAAAAGAAACAGGTAAAGACAGAAGATAAGACACCTAAGAGGACAGTCAGAAGAATTCTGAAAAAATAAACACATTCCGGGAACTGAGAGTGATGCACCGCGGATGCGCAGGCAGCCGCGGAGACGGGAGGAGTATCTATGAACGGATGGAGCTTGTTACTGGGAGCAGGGGCGCTGGCTGCTGCGGGGGAATACGGAATTGCGTCTTATTTTTTCAGGCGCACCATGCTCCGGCAGAAGGCAGAGACCAAAAGGACCATGGATATGGCAGGGACAAACTGGGATCTGTATATGCCGAAGATCAAGAAGATGAAAGCGTGGATGATGGAGCAGGAACGGGAGGATGTGTACATCACGTCCGGCGATGGGCTGAAGCTCCACGGGACATATTTTCCGGGGCAGGGAGGCAAAAAGCTGGTGATCTGTTTTCACGGTTATACCAGCAGAGGAATGAGTGATTACATTGGACTATCCAATTATTATCTGCCGAAAGGATTTAAGATGCTTCTGGTGGATGAGCGGGCACACGGGGACAGCGAAGGCACATACATCGGATTTGGCTGCCTGGACAGAGAGGATGCGCTTCTCTGGATCGAGTATGCGGCAAAGCGTTTTGGCAGCGGCTGTGAGATCTGGCTTCACGGCACCTCCATGGGGGCCTCCACGGTTCTCATGGCAAGCGGACTAAAACTTTCGCCGCAGGTGAAGGGAATCGTCTCGGACTGTGCCTTTACCACCGCCTGGGACGTGTTTGCCCATGTGCTGAAGGACCAGTACCATCTGCCCTCCTATCCCATTCTTAAGATATCGGACCGCATGTGCAGGGAAAAGGCGGGATATGGGCTGAAGCAGTGCAGTGCGGCTCTGGAAGTGAAGAAGGCAAAGGTTCCCATCCTTTTTATCCACGGGGATGCGGACACCTTTGTTCCCTGCAGTATGTGCTTTGAGATATATGAAAATTGCGCATCTAAGAAGAACATGCTCATAGTACACGGAGCGGGCCATGTGGAAGCTTTTTACAAAGAGCAGGCGCTGTATGAACAGAAGCTGACGGAGTTTCTGGAGACGGCAGGGGAGGCCTGGGCGCCTGCGATTCGTTCCCGTTTGAAAATGAGAGGAGTTTGACATATGAAAGAGAAGTTTGGCAAACCACTGTATCCGCTGACCGCAGCACAGAAGCTGCACTTTTTCTATCAGAAATACTGTCCGAAAAAGCAGGTGCTCAATATCGGCACCAGCCTGACCATTCAGCAGAGCCTGGATTTTGGCGCGCTGAAGGAGGCTGTCTATAAGGCATACGCCAGATGTGAGTCCATGCGCCTTCGTTTTACACAGGACGAGGACGGCAGCGTGTATCAGTACATTGCTGACAGGGAGGAGAGGGAGATTGAGTTCTTTGATTTTACCGGATGGCAGGAGTGCCATGCTGTGGATAAGATGAAGGAATGGACCTCCATTCCCTTTGAACGGTTCGATTCCCCCTTAAACCGGGTAGTCATGATCATTACGCCGGATGGTTTTCAGGGCATCTACCTGCTGGTGGACCATATGACCATGGATGCCCAGTCTCTGATCCTGTTTCTCAAGGATGTGATAGAGATCTATGCCAACATGAAATATGAGGGCATGGAATATCCAAAGGAGATGAAATCCTACATAGCGCAGCTTGAAAAGGACCTGGAGTATGAGGCGGATTCCAAGGCAAAGAAACGGGACACAGAGTTCTTTGAGAAGATGATCTCCTCCTCAGAACCTGTCTTCAACAGCATTTTCGGTCCCGGCAAGCTGGAAGCTGAGCGGGAAAAAGAGAAGAATCCCGAGTTAAGGGCAGTCACCAACGTCTCGGACAATGTGGATGCCAATATTATCACCTTCCAGTTAGAGGCAGATCCATCCAGGAGGCTGATGCAGTTCTGCGAGGAACACCATATTTCCATGGTGTGCCTGCTGATGATGGGGCTCCGCACGTATCTGCAGAAGGTGAACGGCAACGATGATGTCTCCATCAACACCACAGTTGCCAGAAGAGCCACTTTGGCTGAAAAGAAATGCGGCGGCACCAGGATTCACTGTTTTCCTTTCCGCACAGTGGTGGAGAAAAAGGATACGTTTATGGAAGGCCTGAAAAAGATCCGGGATGGGCAGAACCAGATTTTCCGCCATGCAAACTATGACCCGACGGCCTATTATGCATACAGGAACAAATATTATAAATTAAAGTCAGGGCAGACGTATGAGCCTCTGAGCCTGACCTACCAGCCTCTGACACTTCAGGGAAAAGGGCTGGAGCGTCTGCAGAACATTCAATATAAATCTGCATGGTACAGTAACGGCGCGGCAGCCCATGCCCTTTATCTGACGGTTATGCACAGAGCAGAGGACAATGGCATGAACTTTAATTTTGAACACCAGACCGGAGTGGTGCATTTTGAGGACCTGCAGTATCTGTATTACTATCTGTGCCGGATCATCTTCAAAGGCGTGGAGAATCCGGACATGACAGTGGGAGAGATTATCGAATCTGTATAATATTTTTGGGAGGAAATGAGAAATGTTAGAAAAATTAAAAGACATGATCTGTGAATATGTGGAAGTGGATAAAAATGCGGTTACGGAGAATTCCAGGTTCGTGGAGGACCTTGGTTTCACCTCCTATGATTTTATGAGCATGGTAGGGGAGTTGGAGGATGAATTTGACATTGAGGTGGAGGAGCGTCAGGTTGCGGAGATCAGAACCGTAGGCGAAGCGGTACACTACATCGAGAGTCTTCAGGACTAGAGCAGGAGGGGAAATATGAGCAGTCAGATCAACACCATGAAGGATATTATCGGCTATGCAGCCAAGACCTACGGGGAAAATCCGGCCATCCGTTATAAAGTGAGAAAAGAAGTGGTAACAAAGACGTATCTGGACTTAAAAAGGGACAGTGAGGCCTTCAGCAGAGCCCTGGAGGGCATGGGAATGCTGGGAAAACACGTGGCGGTCATCGGGCCGACTACATATGAGTGGATCATTTCTTATTTCGGAGCGGCGGACAGCGGATGCGTGATCGTGCCCCTGGATGCTCAGCTTCCGGCAGCGGATGTGTGCGAGCTTTTGAACAGGGCTGATATCAGTGTACTCGTCTATGATGAACTGCGCAGGGATGTGGCGGAACTGGCAGGGGAGAAATGTCCGGAGATCAAGTGCATGGTTTCCATGCAGGCAAAAGAGGATACCGAACAGGCAAAATCCCTGGATGTCCTTCTGAAAAACCATGCAGGGAGCTTTTCCTGTGAACTGGACCCGGACAAACTGTGTGCCATCTTATTTACCTCAGGCACAACAGGCAAAAGCAAGGGGGTAATGCTCACACACCGCAATCTGGCTGACAATGCCTCCTGCCTGGATATGAAGATACCTGCAGGTACGGTATCCATGACCCTGCTTCCCATCCATCATGCCTACTGCTTTACCATGGATATCCTGAAAGGAATCTACATCGGCATGGTCATCTGCATCAATGACTCTATCATGCATGTGTCAAAAAATATGAAGCTGTTCAAGCCGGAGATCGTGCTTTTAGTCCCCATGGTCATTGAATCCATATACAAGAAACTGAAGGAATCCACAGGTATCCTGCCGAAAAAAATGGTGGCAAAGGCTGCTTTCGGCGGCAGTTTAAAGACCATCTGCAGCGGCGGGGCCTATCTTCCCCCGGAAATGGTGGGAGCGTTTGCTGAGTACGGCATCACCATTCTTCAGGGGTACGGCATGACAGAATGTTCCCCTGTCATCAGCACCAATCTGGAATGGGATTCCAAAGAGGGGTCTGTGGGAAAACTCCTTCCAAACTGTGAGGCCAAGGTTGTGGATGAGGAAATCTGGGTACGGGGTTCCAGCGTCATGATGGGATATTACAAGATGCCTGAGGAGACAGAAAAAGCTCTGGAGGACGGCTGGCTGAAAACAGGGGATCTGGGCTATGTGGATGAGGATGATTTTGTGTTCATCACAGGGCGGAAGAAGAACCTGATCATCCTGAAAAACGGAGAAAATGTATCCCCGGAGGAATTGGAAAATGAGATCAGCAGATCTCCTCTGGTAAAAGAGGTCATTGTCAGGGAGACAGAATCCGTCATTGAAGCTGAGATATTCCCGGACTATGAATATGCCTCTAAAAAGAGGATCAGGGATGTCAGGGAAAAGCTTCAGGAAGTGATTGACAACTTTAACAAAGGCCTTCCTCCCTATAAAAAGATTCACGGCCTGAAGATCAGGGAGGAAGAATTTGAAAAGACGCCTTCCAAGAAAATAAAGAGATATTAAGCGGACTTTCTGTTACTGTGCACGCAGTGAACAGTTACGTCTTTTCCAGGCGCTGCATATACTGTCTGGGTGTCACATTTTTGTATTTTTTAAAGGCCCTGACAAAATAGCTGCTGTCATTGAATCCGCACCGGTAGGCAGCCTCCGTAACAGAAATGTCCTCTGCGGCCATGAGATAACAGGCCCGCTCAATGCGGTAATAATTCAGATAATCAATAGGTGTCCTGTGGATGACTGCACGGAAGAAGCGGCAGAAATATTTGGAGGACATGCCGGCCAGCCTGGACAGGTCCTCCAGGGTTATGGGGCTTTGATAATTCAGCTCCATATATTCCAGCACAGGTTTTAGCTGCTTTAGTTTTCCCTGTGTATGGTCGCCGGAGGCGCAGGGCGTGTAATATTCCCTGTCAAAAATCATACCATATAGTTCAAAAAGTGCTCCGAGGGAAGTCATTTCCCATCCGGGGCTTTTTTTGCGCAGGGAACCATACAGGGTTTCCGCGCGGGTTAGGATCTCCGGCTGCTTTTGGGTAAAGCGCATGAGAATCTGGATCTGGCGGCGCTGAATTCGATAGAGGTAGCGGCGGATGGCGTGTGTGTGCATGAGCAGAGGCTTTGGGTCAAAAACGGCGCATTCATAGATGCAGTTTTCCGGCTCTCCGCCGTGGATGATGCCTTCCCCGATATAGATCAGTTCTCCTGCACTCACCACATACTCCCGGTCATCCAGACTGAGCCGGAGCTGTCCCTCCACGACCCGGAGCAGTTCTGTCTCCTTGTGCCAGTGAAAGGGCATGTGGTAACGCGGGTGATGCTCATCCACATAATAATAGGCAAGGGGAAAATCCGCCGTGCCGTGGGCCTGTTTTTCGTTGTAATCCAGATAGTGCATAGCTGCCTCCTGACTATTTGTAAAAAGGTGAATATTGTCCTGCTTTTTGCCATTATATCACAGGAAATATGTTTGAAACAAGATTAGGATGGGAATATAAGAAAACTGTTAAAAACTTTAAATGTATGGAGGTACGAAAAATGGCAGAGAGCAGATTGATCGGAACATATCCTGTGATCGGGATCAGACCCACGATTGACGGAAGAAGAGGATACCTGAAGGTAAGGGAATCCCTGGAAGAACAGACCATGAATATGGCAAGATCCGCAGCGCGTCTTTTTGAGGAGAACCTGAAATACTCAAACGGCGAGCCGGTCAAGGTAGTCCTTGCGGACACCACCATAGGACGTGTGGCGGAGGCAGCGGCCTGCGCGGACAAATTCAGAAGAGAGGGCGTGGATATTACCCTGACTGTGACACCGTGCTGGTGCTATGGGGCAGAGACCATGGATATGGATCCGCAGACCATAAAAGCAGTTTGGGGATTTAACGGAACAGAGCGCCCGGGTGCCGTATATCTGGCAAGTGTGTTGGCAACCCATGCACAGAAGGGACTTCCCGCTTTTGGAATCTACGGTCATGATGTACAGGCAGCGGATGCCACGGAAATCCCCAATGATGTCAGGGAAAAACTGCTGCGGTTCGGACGTGCGGCAGTAGCGGCAGCATCCATGAGAGGCAAATCCTATCTGCAGATCGGTTCTGTGACCATGGGAATCGGCGGTTCCATCATTGACCCGGATTTCATTGAATCCTATCTGGGAATGCGGGTGGAATCGGTAGATGAAGTGGAGCTGATCCGCCGCATGACAGAGGGCATCTATGATGAGGAAGAGTTTAAAAAAGCGCTCTCATGGACAAAGGAACATTGCATAGAGGGATTTGACAAGAATCCGGAGGCGGTGCAGAAGACAAGAGAGCAGAAGGACGCAGACTGGGAATTCGTTGTGAAGATGATGTGCATCATTAAAGATCTGATGAACGGAAATGCAAACCTTCCGGAGGGATGCGAGGAAGAAAAAGTGGGACACAATGCCCTGGCAGCAGGTTTCCAGGGACAGAGACAGTGGACAGACTTTTATCCCAATGCAGACTTTGCAGAAGCCATGTTAAATACATCCTTTGACTGGAACGGAGCCAGAGAGCCGTATATCCTGGCCACAGAGAACGATGTGCTCAACGGCCTTGGCATGATGTTCATGAAGCTGCTCACCAACCGGGCGCAGATTTTTGCGGATGTGCGTACATACTGGAGCCCGGAGGCTGTGAAAGAAGCTACCGGCTATACTCTGGAGGGCAAAGCAGCACAGGCCGGCGGTTTCATTCATCTGATCAACTCCGGCGCAGCCTGTCTGGATGCCTGCGGGGAGGCAAAGGATGAAAACGGAAACAGTGTGATCAAACCATGGTTTGACGTGACCGAGGAGGACCAGGATGCCATTATGAAGGCAACTACCTGGAATGCCGCGGATTTCGGATATTTCCGGGGAGGCGGTTATTCATCCAGATTCCTGACAGATGCGGAGATGCCTGTGACTATGATCCGTCTGAATCTGGTCAAGGGGCTGGGACCGGTGCTGCAGATTGCAGAGGGCTGGACCATCAAGCTTCCGGCTGAGGTGTCAGACACGATCTGGAAACGCACGGACTACACCTGGCCGTGTACATGGTTTGCTCCGAGAGTGAGCGGTGAGGGCGCCTTTAAGACCGCGTATGATGTGATGAACAACTGGGGAGCCAACCACGGCGCCATCAGCTATGGCCACATCGGTGCAGATCTGATCACTCTGTGTTCCATGTTGAGAATCCCTGTTGCCATGCACAACGTACCGGAGGAAAAAATCTTCCGTCCCGCTGCATGGAACGCGTTTGGTATGGACAAAGAAGGACAGGACTACAGGGCATGTGCAGCTTACGGTCCGCTATATAAATAGGAAGGAAGATGGAAATGCTGGGAAAACAGATGCTGGCAGCAGATTACGGAGCCTCCGGCGGCAGAGTGATGCTGGGCAGCTTTGACGGTGAAAAAATCTCTCTTGGGGAGATGCACCGTTTTGCCAATGAGCCTGTGATCTTAAACGGAAAAGACAGAAGTACCATGTACTGGGATTTCCTACGATTGTTTCATGAGCTTAAGACCGGAATCACAAGGGCAGGGATCATGCAGGGCAGGTCAGGGGCGGATATCAGCAGCATCGGCGTGGACACCTGGGGTGTGGATTACGGACTGCTTGGCAGAGACGGTATGCTTTTATCAAGCCCGGTCCACTACCGGGATTCCAGAACAGAGGGAATGCTGAAAAAGGCTTTCTCACGCATGGACAGGGAAAGACTCTATGAGATCACAGGCAGCCAGTTCATGGAGATCAATACGGCATTTCAGCTTATGGCAGAGCAGGAATACAGAGAAGAGCTTTTGGAGCAGGCAGAGAGTATGCTTTTAATGCCGGATCTGTTCTCCTATTTTCTGTCAGGGGAAATGGGAAGTGAGTATACCATTGCGTCAACCACCCAGATGCTGGATGCTGTCAAAAAGGACTGGTCCGGGGAGGTGCTGGAAGGTCTGGGACTTCCTTCCCGGATATTAAAACCCGTGCTCATGCCGGGAACACGGCTGGGAAGTCTGAGAGATGAAATATGCCGGGAGCTGGGCATTGGTCCTATGGATGTCATAGCAGTGGCAGGACATGATACGCAGAGTGCCATGGCAGCTGTGCCGGCAGAAACGGATGATTTTCTGTTCTTAAGCTGCGGTACCTGGTCGCTGTTTGGAACAGAGCTTGACGTGCCTCAGATTGACGGGAGATCATTTGCCTGCAATATGACAAATGAAGGCGGATGCGGCGGCAAGACATCTTTCTTGAAAAACATCATCGGTCTCTGGCTGATCCAGGAGAGCAGAAGACAGTGGATGCGCGAGGGCTGCGAGTACAGTTTCGGGCATCTGGAATCCATGGCCCGAGACGCGGCGCCCTTTGTCTCCTTTATAGACCCGGACGCGCCGGAGTTCGTGCCTTCGGGAAATATCCCGCGCCGTATCCGGGAGTTCTGCAGACGTACAGGGCAGAAGGTTCCGGAGCGTGTGGGTGAGGTGGTGCGCTGCATTGACGAAAGTCTCGCTCTGAAATACAGGATGGTGCTGGATGAGATCTGCGCGTGTACGGGCAGGTCATATCAGGCGGTCCATCTGGTTGGCGGCGGGGCCCAGAGTGCCCTTCTGTGCCAGATGACCGCAAATGCCTGCGGCATTCCCGTGATCGCAGGGCCTGTGGAGGCAACTGTCTACGGAAACCTGGCCATGCAGCTTGTGGCGGCAGGGGAAGTAAAGGATTTGAAAGAGGTTCGCAGCATCATCCGGAATTCAGAAAATATGAAAGTGTATGAGCCGCAGGATGCAGAACTGTGGCAGGAAGCTTACGGACAGTACAGAGCATTTGTCCGGTGACACAAATATGGAGGAAATGAAATGGAATTAAGTTATATGGAGCTCAGGGAACAGATTTGCGATGTGTGCCATAAAATGTGGCAGAAGGGCTGGGTGGCAGCAAACGACGGAAATGTTTCCGTGAAACTGGAGGACGGGACATTTCTGGCAACCCCCACGGGAATGAGCAAAAGCTTTATCACCCCGGAAAAGCTGGTGCACATTGACGGAGACGGAAATATTCTGGAAGCAGAGGAAGGGTGCCGCCCTTCTTCAGAGATCAAGATGCATCTGCGCTGCTATCAGGAACGGGAGGATGTGGGGGCTGTCCTCCATGCACATCCGCCGGTGGCCACAGGATTTGCAGTGGCAAATAAGCCTCTGGATGAGTATTCCATGATAGAGACCGTGATCGCTCTCGGCTCTGTGCCGGTGACTCCATATGGGACACCCTCCACTTACGAGGTGCCGGAGGCTATTGCTCCTTATCTGGGAGAGCACGACGCTGTGCTTCTGCAGAACCATGGGGCTTTGACGGTTGGAGCGGATGTGATCACCGCGTATTACCGGATGGAGACCCTGGAGCTTTTCGCGCAGATCAGTCTGAATGCCCATCTGCTCGGCGGGGCAAAGGAAATTTCCCGGGAAAATATCGACAGGCTGATTTCTATGCGGAAGGGATACGGTGTGACGGGAAGGCATCCCGGATATAAGAAGTATTCCGAAGAGGACAGATAGGCCGGTAAACAGCGGTTAGAGGCGCGCCTCATATGGTGCCGGGAATTATGCCGGGAGCAGATGGGGCGTGTTTTGTTTTGGGCAGTGAAAAATATATGTGAAGGATAAAAGGTGAATGAGATGTTAAAAGGAATTCCGAAAATTATATCGCCGGAGCTTTTAAAAGTGCTGGCGGAGATGGGGCACAGTGACAGGATCGTGATCGCAGACGGGAATTTTCCTGCGGAGAGTATGGGAAAGGACTGTATCGTTATAAGAATGGACGGACACGGAGTGCCGGAGGTGCTGGACGCAGTGCTCAGTCTGATTCCGCTTGACGGGTATGTGGAGCATCCAATGAGTCTTATGGAGGTTATGCCCGGAGATGATGCCAAGACGCCTATTTGGGATACTTACAGGAAAATCGTGAGGAAGTATGAAGAACGGGGGGACAAAGTGATCCGGAATGTGGAAAGGTTTGCTTTCTATGAGGAAGCCAGGAAGGCGTATGCGATCGTGGCGACAGGGGAAGGGGCGGTCTACGCCAATGTGATGCTGCAAAAGGGAGTAATCTAGGATTTGGGCCGACAATATGTGATGATTGCTTATTGAGAATGTGCAAAAAGTATGCTATACTTTGAAAATGGAACAACCGTGTTGCAGGGTGGCGTTGGCCTTCATTCTACATAGAATGGAGGTGATGTCTATGAAACATTTCGACTTTAAAGACCTAATGGCCTTTGGAATGTTTATTTTAGCGTTGCTGACATTCATTTATTTGATTTGTCACTAACTTAAAATAGAAAAACCACCCGAAAACTTGACCAGTCACAGGGTGGTTTTTCTATTCTGATTACAGGCCAACCCAACTTGTGGGCGGTTGTTCCTCTTCATGTCTATATCATAGCAGATTTCATCAATTTATTCAAGAATATTTTCCAAACTACATTATAACTTTTGTTAAAAATTGAACTGGTCTTCCCAGGGGAAGTCAGCGGATTCCTCCTGGCTTATGGGCCAGTGGCTGCACCAGGCGGGGACGGCTGGGGATTCTATGCGGTCCATGCTGGGGGTGTAGGGCTTGATATCCAGGACAGGGGTGTTGTCGTTGGCATCCATGTAGGCAATATGGATGACGCCGTTTTCGTAGTCAATGTATGTGACAGGCGCTGTCGTGAGGGCTATGGGGTTTGGACGGATGGGGGACCTTGTGGCGAAGATGCCCATGACGGCAGGGGCATTTTTGTAGGGCTGTTCTGTTTCCAGTACGGCCCGGGCCTCTTTGGTGTCAAAGTCGCTGAACCACCAGAGTACCTGTAGGTGGCTGAAGCCGTCTAAGGCCTGCAGAGCCGGGATGTATTCCGGGCTGAGGGTTATAAACATGTCCTCTCCGTTGTTGTGGATGGTTCCGATGGGATGTAACTGGTATGTTATCATAATGTGTTCCTCCATATAATTTATTTGTAAGGTCAATGTAGACCCTGACACGGTGTGAGAGTCAAGCTGCTTTTTATATGGAGGCCGGAGTGATTGCTCAGGCACTCTCTAAGGGTATCTGTATCTCTGTCAGATAGTTTTTGGGGTCCTCTTCGTTCCATGGGCCGCGGTGGACGATCTGTCTGCTTTGCCCTGCCATTTGGAAGCGGACGTTTTTCTGCAGCCAGTCCGCAAAGGAGAGGTAGGCGCCGGCGATGTTGGAAAACGGGCCGTAAACCATTGTACACGCCATGGAAGGGACTGGTTCTGTAAGGCGGAAAACGAAATCTTCCGTACTCTTGCCGGGCTTTTTTACTGGTGCACATATTTCCACGTCCACGTCGGTCTCTTTGTATTCCCTGTCGTGGTAAATGGAAAAGGTGTCAGAGGAAACCTGTATCCGGTTTTTCTGTGCGAAGCGGGACATTTCCTTCCACAGAAGGCCTTCGGCATAGTAATCCGGCAGGACTCGTCTGAGGGAGAGGACCTGGCAGGCGGGGATGGATTTTATGAAGACCTGATACTGCATTTCATTTTTTCCGTGCAGGATATCTTTTTTGATCAGTTCGATCTTTTGAAGTTTGTCCTGTTCTGACTGAATGGTTTCCCGGATTTCCCTGTATTTCCGATCCAGTTGTTCCAGGAGGGAAGTCTCATTTTCTGCTGCAAGAGCAGCGGCAATCTCCGAGACCTGGAAACCGCTGTCGCGCAGATAAATGATCTTATTCAGGGTGGGAATCTGGTCGGCAGAGTACATACGGTAGCCGGTCCAGGGGTCTGTGCTGGCCGGTTTCAGAAGGCCGGCTTCGTCGTAATAGCGCAGCATCCGGATGGATACCTGCGTCAGTTTTGAAAATTCTCCTATTTTAAACATTTTTTCACCTGTTGTCTACAATTCTATGGTAAGGCCCACGCCGACCTCTTCGATGTCTATATATTTCAGCATTTCGGCTTTAGCCTTAAGGGAAACACAGTGGCAGGGATACAGGATATCCGGGGACAGAGCCTTCAGATATTCAATGGTACGGGCAAGCCGTGTGTCTGTATCAAAGAGATGGAATCCGCCTATGATGCCTGCAACCCTCTGTTCCCGGCAGACACTGCGTGCATAGTCCGTGATATTGCAGATTCCGCTGTGAGAGCAGCCGGTGACGATGAAAAGCCCTTTGTCTGTCCTGCATACCAAGGCGGAATCATCCGGGCAGAGATCCTCTGTTTCCTGACCGTTTGCTGTGGCTGTACCGATGGGGCTGCGTTTTTCAAAGTCATGCAGATCGGGTATCCGGCCGAGAAAAAGGCAGTTTTCGGAGAGGAAAACGGGTGATTCGGCAGGCTCAAATCGGAAGTTTTCAGTGATCTCTTCCAAAGAATAGGGGGAGCCTATGTATTCATTTTCGTAGTATTTTGGTTGGAAACACAGGGGATGTGCGATAAGCCGGATATCCGGCAGATCATAGTGATGCCGCAGATATTTTAATCCTCTGCTGTGGTCATTGTGGCCGTGGGAGAGAACAATATGCGTGAGGGAATCTAAGTCAATGCCCATGGAGCACGCATTTTTAATAAAAATATCCGAATACCCGGTGTCAAAGAGAATTTTTATATCATCGGTTTCGATGTAGTAGCTGACTGCCGGTTCCCCTGCATAATATTGGTCGATATACGTGTTGTTGTCCACTAGAACGGTTAATTTCATATGAAACCTCCTGGTTTACTTTTGTATATCATACGCATTTTATGAAAAGTATGCAAGGGAAAATGCAGCAGTGAGAAGAATGGTCAGTCTAGAGCCTGTTTGAAAATTCATTCCGACAATCTGCACGCCCCACTTTGCGGGATATTTGCCCCCAATTCAGTCAGCGTAGCCCGCTACGCCTCCTTCATCGGGGTCAAATCTCCCACAAACTGTGACGCACAGCTTGCCGAAAGCAATTTTCAAACACGCTCTAGCATGATTTCCTTTAAAGAAATGTTTTTGATCCGCACAGAATAACAAAGCATCATACACTCATATACCACAGCAAAGGAGAGCAGAGTGATAAAAAGCGCCTGCCAGTTAAAGGTGTAATCGGGAACTTCAGGCACATCCTTAAAAATAATGGAAACCATGCCTTTCACCAGCCCGTACTGATACGCGGTGCCGATGGCAAATCCTGTGTAAGCCACAGGTCTGTACCCGTCCAGAATGGCTTTTCTGCAGTCTTTCTGCGAATACCCAAATACCCGCATCATGGCAATGGTCTTGGTATTGGAGTCAACAACGGTTGTGACAGACAGAAGAAGTGTGGTAAAAGAAAGCACAATCCCGATCACAAATATGATCGCCGTGAACATAGGGCTTGCCAGTTCATCCATACCGAAAGTCATCTGCATCATAGAAGAATAACAAAAAGAAGCAAATCCAATGAAAAACACAAGTGAGATACGGCTTCTGGCCGTGCTCTGCCTTAAATCCTGCAGAAAGGAAAGATTCTTTCTGCCGCTTTTTTTCTGCCGTCTTATCTTGAAGATCCCGCCCTGTTTCCCGCTGAGAAGTGTCAGCACAGGGCTTCCCAGCTTTCGGCATCCGTAAAGGACAGCGAGAGCGGAAAAGAATGCAGCAGGAATCAGAACCAGGCAGACAAGCAGTGAGAAATGAAACTGTACGGCAATATCCGGCAGGATATTCTCTTCATTCATCACCCTGTAAAATCTGGGCATCAAGAGAAAAGCTCCCCCGAATCCAACACCGGTTCCAAACTGCACACTGAACCCAAACACCCAGAACCCGCGTGCGATCTTAAAATCAGAATACCCCAGAGCTTTTAAAATCCCCAGTTCTTTTCTGTGACTGTCAATATAATGCTTAATATAAAAGAACAGCATGAGCACAGAGGTGAGCAGAAGGCACCCTCCGCTCACGCAGCTTATCATTTTGCCGGAGGAGACCTGAGCCTCATAAAACACAGTGACAGGCCCGGGCGCAATCTCATCCCGTATCCCTGCCATATCCATATTAAAGTTCAAAAACAGGGTACAGACAAACACTGCACAGCAGGATATAATAAAAATTCCGGTAAATTTAGCGGCATCCTTGAGTCCTACTACCATACCATCACCATCCTATCTCATAAGCTGTTTTCTGTGTGTCATTTCTGTACAGATCCCTGATCTTACCGCTGTTCATAAGAATGACCTTGTGGGCCATCTGCGCAATATTCTGATTATGCGTAACCATCACAACCGTAAAATGATACATTTTCTGCAGCCTGCAGATATAGTCAAGCACCAGCCTTCCGGTAGCCTCATCAAGAGCGCCTGTCGGCTCATCCAGAAACAGCACCCTGGGCTTTTTCGCCAGTGCCCTTGCCACGGAGACACGCTGCTGTTCCCCGCCGCTCAGCTCCCCGGGCAGCTTTTCCAGTTTATCTCCAAGCCCCACAGCCTCGATCACCTCCCGGTAATCCTTATTACCGGACAGGTCTGCCCCCATTTTCACATTCTTATCCACATTCATATGAGGCAGCAGGTAATACTGCTGGAAAATAAACCCCACCTGTTCCCTCCGAAACCGTGTCAGTTCACTTTCACTGAGCCCGGTGATCTTTTTCTCCTCATAATAGACATCCCCCTGATCCGGCGTCTCCAATCCCGACAAAACATTCAGCAGCGTAGACTTCCCGGACCCGGAAGCCCCTAAAATAACGGCAAACTCCCCGTCCTCAATATCCAGGGAAATCCCCCGAAGCACCGGAAACGGATTATCGGCACTCCCATAAGACTTAAAAAGATCACAAGCTCTGATCATGCCGTTCACCTGCCTTTATATTTTTCAATACTCCTGTAAAAACCTCAGTCATCATTTCCTCAGTCTCCTTCTCCTCAAAACTGCACACATTGGTAGCGCAGAGAGCAGCGATCCCATGAGTATAGACCCACAAATGCCGGTACAAAGTCCACGCATCCTCATCACTCAGTCCATACTGCTCCCGAACCGACTGCAGAATCTCCTCATGGTTATCATCAATAGCGAAGAGCACATCCTTCACATCAGGCATTTCCTCCCTCTCCGTCATAAACAAAAGCCGAAAAAGCTGAGGTTCCCTTTGTGCAAACCGGATATACTCCATCCCCACACTCCGGAAAGCCATATCCTGCTCAAGCCCCCGCTTCACACTCCTGTTATAAACCTCCCTGGCAGCCTTCACAATCTCCGCCTGCACCTCTTCCATATTTTGAAACACCGTAAACACCGGCCTTGCAGAACTCCCCAGCTCCGCCCCCAATTCCCTGGCCGTAACACCCCCCATCCCCCGTCTCCGAACAATCCTCAACCCCGCATCCACAATCTCTTCCCTCGTAAACTTAGCCCTAGGCGGCATCCCAAACCTCTCCATTCTCATAATATACACATAGATATTCAGCAAAATATAATTTGAATCATCTGATTTAAAACATGCGATTTAAAACACTTGCTTCCATAATACCACATCCACCCCCAATGTCAATCCGCAAATCCTCAATTAATCTAAAAACTGCTCTGTTTACTCTTACATCCGCACTTCACCGTCAGGGACCATCAGAGGGCCTCTGCCCTCCCGCCCCCGGCCCTCTGATGGTCCCGTCCGTGAGCCACAATCGAAGCCACAACCCCATTGCATCCCCCCAAAAAAAATGCTAAACTAAGAACAAACGTTCCTATAAACAAAAAAATCACCCCAGGAGTCAAAACCATGCAAATAGAAAACCTCATCACCTACCAAAAAACAACCCCTTCCATCCCCCCGCAGTACGCCCCCTACCCCCAGACCCTGTCAGAGGAAATCCGCACCCACCTGGCCACCCACGGCATCCCCAGCCTCTACACCCACCAGGCCGAAATGTTCATCCAGGCCACCCGGGGCAAAAACATCGTCATCACAACCTCCACCGCCAGTGGCAAAACCCTGGGTTTCCTCCTCCCGGTCGTACAGGAAATCCTCTCCAATCCTCAGTCAAGAGCCATTTTCCTCTACCCCACAAAAGCCCTGGCAAGCGACCAGTACCGTGCCATCCGCCCCTGGATCGAGACATTTGGAGAACACAGACTGTCGGCAGGGGTGTACGACGGTGATACGCCGCCCACGGAGCGCAGCCGTATCAGGAAGAATGCCAACATTATCCTGACCAACCCGGAAATGCTCAACAGCGCTTTTCTCCCAAACCACAGCAAAGCCGGCTTTGACTTCATATTCTCCAACTTAAAATACATTGTCATAGATGAACTCCACACCTACCGCGGCGCCTTTGGCTCCCATCTTGCCAATGTGTTCCGCCGTCTTTCCAGAATCTGCAGATACTATCACGCATCACCCAGGTTCCTCTGCAGTTCCGCTACCATAGCAAACCCCGTGGAACTTGCCCGGGCAGTGTGCCAGAGAGAATTCATCCGCATTGACAGGGACGGTTCTCCGGCACCTGAAAAGCGGTATTTCTTTCTCCAGCCGCCAAAGATTTACGGAAAAGACAACCAATACTACGGCCAGGTACAGAGTACCGCTGTGGCAGCAGCCATGACGGCACAGCTTGCCGAGGAGGGACAGAGCTTTCTCACCTTTGCAAAATCCCGCAGAAATGTGGAGGTCATCTTAAAAGAAGCCCGGGACATGCTGGACGGGGAGGACATATCCGGTACAGGGCCTGCTGATCGGATCTCCGGCTACCGGGGAGGCTATACCCCAAAGGAGCGAAAAGAGATTGAGCGCAAAATGACCACAGGCGAGCTATGCGGCCTGATTTCCACCAACGCTCTGGAGCTGGGCATTGATATCGGCAAGATAGACACAACCGTACTCGCCGGATACCCGGGAACCAGGGCTTCCTTCTGGCAGCAGACCGGCAGGGCCGGAAGGAGCGGCAGGGCATGTTCCAACTATTTGATCCTGGATAACCTGCCCTTTGACCAGTACATTTCCATTAATCCGGACTGGCTGTTCGACGGGGAGAGCGAAAGTGCAGTGGTGGACCGGGACAACCTGCTGATTGAGCTTGCCCACATCCGGGCAGCGGCGGCGGAGCTGCCTCTCACCCTTGATGATATCGCTGTCTTTCCCGATTTGGGTGAGACGATCCCGGTGCTGCTGAGAGTCAAAGAGCTGAGCGCCCAGGACGGCAGATTTTCCTGGTGCGGAGACACCTTTCCGGCAGGAGATTTCAGCCTGAGGAATATCGATAAAGTCAGATATAAACTGGTGGACCAGGAAAATGCCAGAGTCATAACAGAGATGGATGAGATGCAGGCGTTCCGTGAAATCCATGAGGGCGCTGTGTACATGCACGGAGGTGCCCAGTATGAAGTGGTCCGCATGGATCAGGAGACAAAGACCTCCTACGCGGTTCCTTTCCATGGAAATTATTACACTATGCCGGGCAGCAGCACCACCATCCGAGTCATACACGGAAATGCGGAAAAGGAATACAAAAGGACAAAAGTTTTTTTCGGCGATGTAAATGTAAAAGAATCTGTCTACATGTATAAAAAGCTGCAGTTTCACAACCACCAGAACCTGGGTTACGGGCAGCTTACACGTCCTTTGTCAAAAGATTTTGACACGGAGAGTACCTGGATCACCATTCCTAAAAACGTTGTGCAGGTGTACCGGAGTCTTATAAGGGAATCGGGAAACGGACAGATTTTAAGAAATAACCATTTTGACGGTATCTGCTATGCCATCAGAAACGCGGCCCGCATGGCGACCATGACAGAACAGGAGGACATAGGTGTCACTATGTCCGGCAATGCACTGGATCTGGGCGCAGGGCTTCAGGAGGAAGTGTGCCTGTACATTTTTGACGAGTATGTGGGCGGTCTGGGCTACGCGGAGAAAGCCTATGAATTGATGTCGAAGATCATAGAACATGCCATGGAAATGGTGGGAGGCTGCAAATGTAAGGATGGCTGCGCTGCCTGTGTGGGAGATTACCGTCTGGATAAAAAGATTGTCTATTGGGGCCTGGAAAACCTGCTTTTAGAGCTGGATTCTCCTATGGGCATGAAACTGCCGGAACATACACCTTCCACTTATATGCAGAAGCCCTTTTCCTTTGAGGAACTGCCCCGTAAATGGAAGGAGTTCTGCGTCTTTTTAGGCCGGAAAGGGGAAACCATGGCTGCGTTTTTCAATACCGTGGAGCAGGTAAGCATTGAGGGAGACACCCTGTTTCTTCCCACGTCCAGTACTTTTTACCAGGCCTGGATTCTGGAACCGTCTAACAGGTTAAGCCTGAAAAACATCATTTCCTTCTATACGGATGCACCCCCGTCCCTGCGCCTGGAGGTGCGTCTGGCGGAAGGAACAGAAAACAGGAAAGATACAGAAGAAAAAATCAGGCGAAGGTATTCCCATCTAAATGATACCAAATAAAAATTGTTTTGCGATGGGGCGAATACTCCCCAGTCAAAATGCAGTAACAAACAGCAGGACAACAGTTCAGTGATTTGAACCGTACAGCTGCGGGCGAGGATGAAAATATGGAATTATACAATGAAAAAGAGCTGGACAGACTGAATCCCTATCAGAAAGAGGCAGTTCTGGATGAAAGCCCTGCCTGCATAGTAAATGCAAATGTGGGGAGCGGCAAGACCACAGTGCTGATATCCAAAGTGCAGTATCTCCACCATGTGAAAAAGGTGAATTATGAGGAGATGACGGTCCTCACTTTTACAAATAAAGCCGCAGATGAGATAAAGTCCAGGCTTCTGGCCGCAGAACCGGAGCTGCCTGTGGAAAAGCTCAGAGGATTCGGTACCTTTCACAGCACAGCCCTGTATTATCTGCGGGAATATCTTCCGGTGGAAAAGCTGGGATATACCAGAGATTTTCTGGTCATAGACCCTGAGGAAGAGCTGGAACTGGCACTTGATCTGATCCGGCAGCACAAACTGAAAATAAAATATAAGAACCGCCTGAAGAAAAGACTGGAGTCGGCAATGGCTGTCCGCGGGGAGGAGAAAAAAGTTTCAAAATATCAGGACGATATCTTTGATCTGGTCCGTCTGCTGCGGGAGGAAAAGGCCAGTCAGGACAAAATGACCTTTTTTGACCTGCTGGAAAATGCCAATCTTCTTTTGAGGGAGGAGATTGGAAATTCTCCGTCTCCCAAATGGGTCATTGTAGACGAGGTCCAGGACAGTGACAGCCAGCAGCTTGTTTTCCTTGACCGGCTGGTCAGCAGAGGCGCCAATCTTTTTGCCGTGGGAGATCCCAATCAGGTGATCTATAGCTGGAGGGGCAGTGCGTTTCAAATTTTTTATACCCTGAAACATAAATACCGGGCAAAAGAGTTGACCCTCCCCATCAATTACCGTTCCAGCTCCTCTATCCTGGAGGCTGCCCGATGCTTTCTGCAGAACGGCAGCCCCCTTACAGGCGTGCGGGAGCCGGGGAATAAAATAATCGTGAAACGGCAGTATGATGCTTTTCAGGATGCCTGCTATCTTGCGGGAAGAATAAAAAAGCTGCATAGGGAGGGCACGCCATACGGGGAGATGGCTGTTTTTTACCGCCTGCAGAGCCAGTCCGGAATGTTTGAGGATGTGTTTTCCAGAGAGGGGATTCCCTTTGAGGTCTCATTAAAAAGAACGGTGGGGGATGTGCCTGTGCTTCGGTGGTGCATCCGCCTGCTGCGCTTTTCACTGAATAAAAAAGATACCCCATCCGGCATCTATGTGCTCGCCAGCCGGGAGTACGGGGAGGGAATCAGTGAGAAGAAGGCAAAAGAGATTGTCTGCAACAGTAAGCCGGGAGCCAGTCTTCTGTTTGATAAGATGTGCGGATTCAGCCGAATCTGTGAGGAACTCGGAGATGAGGAAGCACTGTTTTCCTATTTTGAACTGGAGCGGTATCTGAATCCTGTGTCTGCTTCTTACATGGAGGACAGGGATGCCGTGCACAGGCTGTTTCAGATCATGTTTGACTATGTGAAGGAGCAGCAGGAGAACCAGGAGGCGGGAATGCGGGCGTTTATCAATTCCTCCTCTCTCTACGGGCTGGATGTGCTGAGGGAGGAGATCAGCGAAGAGAAAGACAGTGTGAAGCTTATGACACTGCACGCATCAAAGGGGCTGGAGTTTTCTTGTGTGTTTATCACAGGGGTAAATTATGGCCTGATTCCCCTTAAAACCAGAGACATGGATGGAGAAGAGGAAGAACGCAGGCTGTTTTTCGTTGGAATCACCAGGGCAAAAGACAGACTGGAGCTGTCTTATTATACAAATCCCGGTGAGAGGGCCATGCCGGGGGAGAGCCGATACATCCGCATGATTCCGCCGCGCCTTCTGGAAGGGGAGGAAGAGCGGGGACCCGCTGTCAGCCTGCAGGAGCTGAAACGCCAGGTGCAGGAACAGAGAACGCAGGTACAGGAGCGGAGTCTGCAGGAACAGAAGCGAAGTCTGCAGGAACAGGAGCGGAGTCTGCAGGAACAGAAGCGCAGTCTGCAGGAACAGAAGCGGAGTCTGCGGGAACAGGAGCCAGCCCCAACAAAGCGTGTCCGGCATCCCAGATACGGAACAGGTGTGGTTGTGCGGGAGGATGAAACCATGCTGGAGGCAGAATTCGAGGGTTATGGAACGAAAGAATTTATAAAAGCGTTCAGCGAACTGGAATATATATAGAAGAGTGAGGCAGGAATTTTCCGGAAAGGTGGTACCATGATCAAGAGAAATAAAAAATCACCGCTGCGTGCGGAGATGGAGGCTGTCCTGAAAAAGGAGCAGGCATTTCTGAAGAAAAACGCGGAGAAGAAGGCATCTTTTCTGGACCGGACTTTGGAGGAGAAAGTTCCGGCCAGGCTGCAGGAGACGCTGGATAAAGCATTTGAAAAGGCATTCGGCCTTATTTTTGAAAAAGGTACGGATTTTATAGAGAAGACATATTCCAGGGAGAAGATAGAGCACAATTATAAAGTGGACGCCTACGCTGCGGGACTGATGGAGAACAAAAAGACACTGCGCACATTTACGAAAAAAGCGCAGGCTGCAGGGAACAGAAATCTGCTTCTGGCCGGTGTGGAAGGGGTGGGACTCGGTGTCCTGGGAATCGGTCTTCCGGATATCCCGCTTTTTACGGGGATGATACTGAAAAGTATCTATGAGACAGCGCTTCACTACGGATACCCATATGATACGGAGGAGGAAAAGTATTTCATACTTTTGCTTATACAGGGGTCACTGTCCTACGCAGAGACACTGGAACAGATGAACGCCAAAGCAGACAGATATATTCTGGAACCTGTTGTCCCTAAAGGATATGACAGCAGGGAACAGATAAAGGAGACATCCGCTGTTCTTTCCGGAGAGCTTCTGTATATGAAATTCCTGCAGGGGATCCCCGTGGCCGGAGCGATCGGTGGAGCCTATGACTCCATCTATTTAAGAAGAATACTGGATTATGTGAAAATAAAGTACAGAAAAAGGTTTCTAACAGACAAAGACAAAGCCAATTGACTTGCAGCAGAATACATTCTATACTTAAGAAAAGTGGTTTAGAGATTAACGGAATACTGCCGTCCGGTTGGGAAACTGTGTGGCTGTCTGTGAGAAAGTTTGAGGGCAAATAAATATGCAGAAGAGGATGATGACCATTTTCCTGCTGGTCGTTCTTGTATTGTCGGGACTCCTGTCCCTGTATTCTATGGGGAATCTTCAGGGAAATGCAAGGGTCATCAATTACACCGGAGTTGTTCGCGGAGCAACCCAGAGACTTGTTAAAGAAGAATTGGAGGGACGCCGGGATGATGCCCTGATTTCAAAACTGGACGGCATCATAGAGGAACTGCGCACAGGAGAAGGCGAGAACAGGCTGGTCAGGCTGAAGGACGATGAGTACCAGGAAATGGTGGCGCTCATGCAGGAACGCTGGGAAGAGATGAAGCAGGAAATCCGGAAGGTGCGGGAGGGCGCGGACAGCCAAAGGCTTTATAATCTGAGCGAAGATTTTTTTGAACTGGCAGATGAGAGTGTGGGTACTGCGGAGCAGTACGCGGAGCGCTATGTCCGTATGGCACAGATTTGCTTTGCTGCGCTGACTTTGATATGTACGGCTGCGGCGATTCTGCTGGCTGTCTATATGAGAAAGCAGGAACAGCGGCGCAGAGAAGTGGAAATGATGGAAAACGCCAATCTGGAAAAGAGCCGTAAGCTCTCCAGAATGACGCAGGACCTGCAGGCTCCCATGAACGAAATATCGGAGCTCCTATACGTCTCAGATATGGATACATATGAGCTGTTATTTATCAACGACGCAGGAAAACGAAGCTTTCATTTGGACGATATTGAGGGGAAGATCTGTTACCGTGTCCTTCAGGGAAGAGATAGTCCCTGTCCATTCTGTACCAACAGATTTTTAAAGAGCGGGGAGAACTATACCTGGGAGATTACCAATCCCATTACAGGCCGCCATTATCTTCTGAAAGACCGCCTGATCGAGTGGGAAGGAAGACGGGCACGGCTGGAGCTGGCCTTTGACACCACTGATGCGGAGCAGGAGAAAGAAAAACTGAAATACGCTCTGAGCTCAGAGCAGATGGTGATGGAGTGTGTCAGGACACTGTACTGTAAAAAAGATATGAAAGAGGCAGTGGGAGATGTACTGCGGGAAATCGGAACGTTTTTAAAGGCAGAGAGAACCTATATGTTTAATCTGCGTGAGGGATTTCTGCACAATGACTATGAATGGTGTGCCGAAAACGCGGGTTCCCGGCATGAGGCTCTGAAGGATATATCCGCTGCACAACTGGAAGAGTGGCGCAGGGTTCTGAATCAAAAAGGCTGTATTGTCATGAAAGACGCGGAAGAGTTCATGACAATATTTCAGGGAAGTGAAGCGATTGCCAGAGAACGGAATATCCGCAATGTGGCAATCTCCACTTTGGAGATAGATGATGTGCTGATGGGCTGTCTGGGGGTGGACAATCTTCCGGAGGACCGTCTGATGAACATTGGTTCTATCCTTCAGACTATCTGCTACTTTATCCTGCTTGCCTACCGGAGGGCAGAGGATGAGCAGCAGTTAGCCCATCTCAGTTACTACGATACTCTGACCTCCTTTTATAACAGAAACCGTTATATTGAGGACATGCAGAGGATGACCGGCAAAGAGGGAAGCGTGGGCATCGTTTATCTGGATGTCAATGGACTTAAGGACATCAATGACCGGTACGGCCATGCCTTTGGGGATAAAATACTCACAGAATGCGCGGAACGCATGAAACAGGTCTTTCAGGAGGGTAGTTTTTATCGTGTGGGAGGCGATGAGTTTGTGATCATCTGCCATGATGTGCCAAAGGAACGATTCTGCCAAAGGGTCAATGAGCTGAGGGCTGCATTTAAGCGGGATGCACTGTGCAAAGCTGCTATCGGCTCCCAGTGGACTGAGAAATTAGTGGATGTGGGACAGGTCGTGGCAAACGCGGATGCGCAGATGTACGAGGACAAAAAGGAATTCTACAGAAATAACCCGGCTTCCAAGAGGTACCGCCATCACAGCGATGAGCTGCTCTATCTGACTGACCCGGAAATCCTCAGGCAGGAAATCAGCAGAAACCAGTTTGTGGTCTATCTGCAGCCGAAGATTTCCTCAGCGGACCGGACGGCAGTGGGAGCGGAGGCACTGATCCGGTACCAGTCAAGAGATGGCTCCCTGGTCCTTCCGGGAAATTTTCTGCCTCTGCTGGAGGAGTCACGGACAGTCAGCCAGATTGATTTCTTTGTGTTTGAATTTATCTGTTCCAAGATTAAGGCATGGAGCAGGGAAGGGAAAAAGGGCTTCCCCGTATCTGTGAATTTTTCAAGGTATTCCCTGACACAGCCGCATTTTATTGAGCATCTTCTTTCCATATGCGATAAATACCGGATATCACCGACATGTCTGGAAATTGAGATTACGGAGACTGTGAGAAGTGGCAATGACATAGATATCTGTGTCCTGATAGAAAGCCTCAGAGAGGCGGGATTCATTGTGACGATTGATGATTTCGGCACGGAATATGCCAATCTGGCCCTTTTATCCGCAGTGGAGTTCGACGTTTTGAAGCTGGATAAAAGCATGGTAGACGATGTGGTGAGTAATCCCAAGGCCCAGGCTATTGTCAGCTCCATTGTGGATATGGGGCAAAAGATGGGCATTCAGATCGTGGCGGAGGGAATTGAGACGGAGGAACAGCTTGAGGTTCTCCGGACCTGCGGTGTGGAGCTGGCCCAGGGATTTCTGTTCAGCAAACCCATTTCTGTGGATGAATACGAGAAACGGTATTTAGATAAATAAAAATAGCTCTGCTGCAAAGAAAGACGGGACACCCTGTTATGGGGTGTCCCGTTCTGAGGTTCTGGGTTATCCCCAGACTTTTATTTTATTATATCCTTCTTTCAGTCCTTCTAAAGGTCCAACAGCCGGTGTTTCACAGCGTACGGCACCGTTATAGTCAGTATCCAGAACAATGGATTCACCGTCAGGGCCATCAAAGGGGGCTTCCGGAATGCGGACCATACCCAGTGTTTCTGTGGAGATGATTCCGGCGGGCATATGAAGCATCTCTTTTTCTGCATGGATTTCCAGATAGGTTTCCTCTCCCTCCACGGAGATTTTTACCTGGGGATCAGCAGCACTTGTGTAGTTCTCTTTCTCCGCGTCAAATGCCGGGGCATTTTTCAGATAAGCGTTGTGATTGATGTAGGCAGGCTGTTTTACCTGTTCAAACATTTCCAGGTCCTCATTTCCCATGGAAGCAACGGTTTCCATATATTCCTCCAGGGTTTTGGTGGAGCCGTTGTAGCCTATGGTTCCGCATAAGGACTGCTCCGTATAGGCATCCACGCTGCCCACGAAAATGTTGTTGTACAGACGGTCATCTCCGCCGTATACAGGTGTGGTGCCGGCAACTTCCGTGCTGTGCGGGAAGTGATAGGGAGTGGATCGGTTCAGGACATCCTCTCTTCTCATGGTTCCGCAGCACAGGTTGTGGATATATGCACCGCCCTGGGCGATATTGTCGAAGTTGTAGGCAGAGGCAAAGATGTTGTTGTCTACCATATAAGGCCCGTGAGTCACTTCCACCATCAGGTCACGGTCGTTGTTATAGTACAGGTTTTTGCTGACGCGCGTGCCCTGTGCCTGCCAGTCAAGCCAGGTGCCCAGAGTACAGTCATGGATATTGTTGTCGTGGATCTGTACGTCAATGGCTGCGTGCAGCTTGATGCCTGCGATCTCATAGCCGAAATACTCGTGTTTTACGGCAATATTATAGATATGGTTGTTGTAGATCTGGCTGAACACACAGCCCATATGGCCTACGATACCATTCTGTCCGCAGTCATAGATGACGTTGTTGCGGATAATGTGGGAACCGATCTTTTCCTTGCTCCAGCCAATCTTCAGGGCGCGGAACACTGCCTCCATCTGATACTGGTATCCCGGTTTTCTGTGTCTTCTGGTGCAGAGGTTATGGCCTGTGGAGGCCTCCTTGCCAATGCTGATGCCGCTGCATTTCGCATCATGTATCATATTGTTTTCAATGATCCAGCCCTTGCTCCAGTTAGCACCCAGAAGGCCCGGCTGGTCAGCAGTAGGCGGTGTCCAGGGGCAGGCAGCCTGTGCCATCTCAAAGCCGCGCACGGTGATATAATTCATGCCAGTTTTTTCAGGGTAGAAGCAGCACTTACGCACATTGATCTCGGTCAGCTCTTTGTTGGGATCAGCTCCCTGGAAATTGGCGTAAATATATGTATTTTCATGGTCTGTCTCAGCATACCACTGATAAATGGTCCACTCTTTATCTTTGATGGGTTCCGGGTGTTTGGTCCACGGCGGGTTGTATCCCTCTGTGCGGATCTGGGGATTTCTCACCTCATCCAGGGATTTTGCTTCGTAGAAAGATTTGCCGTTTAAGTAGACATCTCCTGCATGGACGGAATTGTCATCCGGATAGATGAACCAGTCACCCCAGAGCGGCTCTTTGTAGGGATTGTAGTCACCGAAAACAGTGTTTGGAATCACTGCTTTCCAAACGGTCCCCTCTGTATTCTCCCAGTTTTGGATCCGTTCGGAGCCTTTTATCACGACCTTTTCTCCCTCGGCTGCCTCGTATACAATACGGCTGATGTCGCTGTAGCCGCTGTGTTCCGGCTTGACCCATTCCCGGTACTCGCCCTCATGTACAATGACTTTGTCTCCTGTCTCGGCGGCTTTGGCTGCCCTTTGTATGGTTCGGAAGGGATCCTCTTTCGTCCCCTTTGCATAGTCAGAGCCGGTGACGGCTACATGGTATTCTCTGTTCATGATTTTTCCTCCTGTCATAAACCTTTTCATGTCTATAAGTATAGACAATGGGGAGGGAAGGGACAAGACGAATTTTGGGGGATTTTCCTTGAAATTTGTGTCACAGTTGTGTCCGGTGAAAAAAAGGTGTATAATCAGAAAAACGAACATATTTTCGAAAAAGAGGTGGCGTGAATGATATTGAGTGTGAGCCGAAGGACAGATATACCGGCCTATTACCGGGACTGGTTTTTTAAAAGGATTGAGGAGGGATATGCCTGTGTCCGCAATCCTTTTAACTTTCATCAGGTGAGCAGGATATCCCTTAAGCCGGAGGTGGTGGACTGTATTGTGTTCTGGACCAAGAATCCGGTCCCTATGTTTGAGAAGCTGCCGCTTCTTGATCCGTATATGTATTATTTTCAGTTTACTCTGACCGGGTACGGAAGGGATGTGGAGCCGGGGCTGCCGGATAAGAAACAGGTTTTGATTCCCGCGTTCCAAACACTGGCAGAGACTATAGGGGCAGAACGGGTGGTGTGGCGCTATGACCCGGTTTTCTTTAATGCCCGCTATACACCGCAATATCATCTGCGGGCATTTTCCGGAATCGCAGAGGCGCTGGAGGGTTATACAGAGCGGGTGGTGATCAGTTTTCTTGACTACTATCCGAAGATAAAAAAGAACCTGGAAATGCTGGAATGTGAGAATTTGGAGGAGGAAAGCCTGGGCAGATTCGCCGGGGAGCTGGCCCGCACTGCCCATGTTCACGGTATGGAGATCGTGACCTGCGCGGAAAAAGCAGACCTGCAGAAATACGGGATTGCCCACGGAAGCTGTGTGGACGGGGAACTGATCCGGCGTCTGTGCGGCTGCAGCCTGGATGTGAAAAAAGACAAAAACCAGAGAAGCGAATGCGGCTGTGTGGAGAGTATAGATATCGGTGCCTATGATACCTGTCCCCACGGATGCCTGTACTGCTATGCCAACCAAAGCAGCCGGGCCGCCGCAGCCGGGCGAAGGAGATACACGGCAGAATCCCCTATCCTGTGCAGTGAGATACTGCCGGAGGATAAAGTGACAGAGCGGAAGGTCAAGTCCCTGAAGAGGATGCAGGAGAGCTGGATTCTTATTTAGGCTGCGGCCGTGCCACAGATCGGCAGCGAAAAACTGGTGTTTTATCTATCTAAATCTCTTCTAAAAACCCTTTCACATATGCAAGCGCTGCCCCCACCGGCACCGAATCCCTTGCGGCCTCGGACAAAAAGATAAAATCCGCCTCATCCGGAAACGCGGATTTTTCCTTCACTTTTTTATGGAGCGCAGCCAGATCCTCCTCTGTCAGATAAGGCGCCATATGCCCGCCGAGGATCACATCGCAGTCCATCACCATATGCAGGTTATTTACCGCCGTGGAAAGATTCTCCAGATACTCCTCAAAACGTACCTTGTTCTCTTCCTTTCCATTCCTGAGTCCGTCAAAGAATTCTTCCAGGCTCTCATCCTCCAAAAGCAGAGCATTGACAGAACAGTATGTCTCCATGCAGCCGGATTTGCCGCAGTAGCACTGCCTGCCGCCGGGAATCAGGGTCATATGCTCCACCGCGCCGCCGTGGTCCTGTTTTCCCATCACGGTCTGTCCGCCGATGATCACCGCACCGCCCAGATGCTTGCCGATGGAGAGATAAATGGCGTCGGTCAGATCCCTGCGGTTCCACAGCTCTGTGGCAGCGGCACATTTGGCATCGTGCAGGAACATACAGGGATATGGAAGGTATCCGGAAAGGGCAGTGATCTTAAGCCCTGTATAACCCAGGGTCTTGCCAAAGATGATCTCCTGTCCGTCGGCTGTTGTCAGACCCTGTACAGCAAAGCCGATACCCAGAATCTGTTTCTTCGTAAATCCGCTGTCCTCAATAAAGGTGCTGACATATCCGGCGATCTCTTTATAGTAGGCATCATCATTTCTGTACAATAACTCATATTCCATACATCCGCAGATCTGCCCCTTCAAGTCAACGGCCAGAATCCGAATCTGCTTCTTTAAAATCTCCACACCGATTCCGATCCCTGCCTGCAGGCAGAGTGTGTAGGCAACGGCTTTTCTCCCCACCTGGGATGCAAACTGTCCTCCCTTTTCAATCAGGCCGGCATCCTCCAGAGCAACCAGATTCTGTGTGACCGTGGGCAGGCTGAGATGAAGCTGGTTGGCAATCTCCTGCTTGGAGAGCTTTTCCTGCTCATACAGCAGGTTGTAAATTAAAGAATAATTGTTTTTCTTTATATCCGTCAATGTAATATTTCCCATGTTTCTTTTCCTTTCTCTGTGAAAATCTATACCATGATTCCGACCCGGCAGACACATTGGCCCGGAGATTTGTAAAGGATATTTATAAAAAAACTTTATACAATAGAGTATAGCACAAACAGCCGGCAAACACCTTTGGTAGAAATTCATAAAAATCCCCATCCATATTTGGATAGTTATACATATTGACGAATTGATATCCGGGGATTATTATATAAATAGATTTTACAAAATGATTTTACAAAATAGAATCACAAAAACAAATCCACTTTGAAAAGGAGAAAAAAACATGGGAATTATCGAGAAAATGAGACTGGACGGGAAAGTATCTTTCGTAACAGGAGGCGCCAGAGGTATCGGGAAACAGATCGCAATCGCCCTTGCAGAGGCCGGCAGTGATGTGGCAATCGTGGACGTGGATATTGAGGAGGCAGAGAAGACAGCAGGTAGCATTGCCGAGGAAAACGGTGTGAAGACCATTGCCATCAAGACGGATGTCACAAAGCCGGAGGAAGTAAATGCCATGATGGAAGAGATCGTGAACACATTCGGCAAGCTGGACGCAGCGTTCTGCAACGCAGGCATCTGCATGAATATCCCCTGTGAGGAGATGACCTACGAGCAGTGGAAGAAAGTGATTGATATCAATCTGAGCGGCGTATTCTTAACCGCCCAGGCAGCGGCAAAGCAGATGCTGAAACAGGGACACGGCTCCATCATCAACACAGCCTCCATGTCAGCCCACATTGTAAATGTACCGCAGCCCCAGTGCTCCTACAATGCCTCCAAGGCCGGTGTGATCCAGCTTACAAAATCCATGGCCATTGAGTTCGCAAAACGCGGCGTGAGAGTAAACTGCATCAGCCCGGGATACATGGGAACAGAGCTGACCCTCAACTCCCCCAGCCTGAAACCCCTGATTGAACAGTGGAATGCCATGGCTCCTATGGGCCGTATGGGCCGTCCGGAAGAGCTGCAGTCCATCGCCGTCTATCTGGCAGGAGATACCAGCAGCTTTACCACAGGTTCTGATTTTATTGTGGACGGAGCGTTCACCTGTTTCTAAAAAACACCTGAAAAAATGTCTGCTGAAGGAGAACAGGAATGGAATATTTATTAGGTACAGATATCGGCACATCCGGTACAAAGACCATTTTAATGGACACAGAGGGGAATCTGATCGCAAAGCATCTGGTGGAGTACGATGTGCTGACACCGCGCCCTTTATGGGCAGAGCAGTGGCCGGACGTATGGCTTGAAGCGGCCCGCAGTTCTATCAGGGAAACCGTGCTGAAATCAGGCATCGCGAAAGAGGACATAAAGGGCCTGGCTGTCAGCGGGCTCTACGGCGGTTCCGGAATCCCTCTGGACGAGGAGATGCAGCCGGTGCGCCCCTGTCTGATCTGGATGGACAGGAGGGCACAGGAGGAAAGCGACTGGGTACTTTCCCATATTGGGGAAGAAAAGCTTCTGGAGATCACCCAGAACGGCGCTGACCCATACTACGGCTACACGAAGATGCTCTGGATCAAGAACCATGAGCCTGAAAACTGGGAGAGAACAAAGCTTTTTCTTCCGCCAAATGATTATGTGATCTACCATCTGACAGGAGAGATCGTCATTGACTATTCCTCGGCGGGCAATATCGGCGGCATATTCGATATGCGCACCAGAACCTGGTCAGAGGAAATGATGGAGGCCATGGGAATCCCCATGGAGAAAATGCCTGCAAAGCTGGTGGAATCCACGGATATTGCAGGCGGTCTGACAAAGGAGGCGGCAGAGAGCCTGGGACTTATGGAGGGAATGCCGGTTATTGCAGGGGGCATTGACTGCGGCGCTGCCAATATCGGCCTGGGTGTGCTGGAATCCGGCATCTACGCAGCGGCCATCGGGACATCCATGTGCGCGGCTTTGATTTCTGATAAACCCGTAAAAGGGAACGGGCTTATCGTGTGGCCGTATCTGTACGATGCCAAAAATCTCTCCTATTATTTTGCAGGGGGAGCCACAGCGGGGGCCATTGTAAAATGGTTCCGGAATACGTTTGGCGGGGAAGAGAATAATTCCTATGATGTGCTGAATGCCATGGCGGAGAAAATCCCGGCGGGCAGTGAGGGACTTGTGGTCCTTCCTTATTTCATGGGAGAGAGAAGTCCGGTCTGGGATTCTGACGCCAAGGGTACCATTGTGGGACTTTCCCTGGCACATACGAAAGGGCATCTGTACCGGGCATTTTTAGAGGCGGTTGCCTATTCTCTGAGGGACGCCATGGAAGCCACCGGGGAGGATTTGGGCGAGTATATTCTCCTGGCCGGAGGGGTCACAAAGTCCCGGGTTTGGAGACATATTTTCGCGGATGTGACCGGTTATCCTGTGGTCTGCCCCAAGCAGGATGTGGAGGCGAACATGGGGGATGTGATTCTGGCAGGCATCGGCACAGGCATTCTTTCCTATGAAAAAGTGAAAGAGTGGCAGGTGCTGGATGAAAAGATCATGCCGGATGAGAAGAACCATGAAAAATATAATGAGTATTTTGAGCTGTACCACTCTGTCTACCGGAATTTGAAAACAGACATGAAGAAGCTGACAAAACTGGCAGAATAGAGATAGATATAAAAGGAAGAAAAAGAAAAAAGATATGGAGGAAGGAATATGGAGCAGGCAGTAAATTTGCAGAACACCTCACAAGCGGGATACACCGCAGGGGCGTCTAAGTGGAAGAAAAGGATTGGATACGGGGTGGGGGATCTCGGATGCAATCTTGTATTCAGCACCATGGCGTCCTATCTCATGATATTTTATACAGATGTATTTGGAATCTCGGCAGCAGTGGCAGGAACCCTGATGCTGGTCACAAAGTTTATCGACGCGCTGACTGACACAGGCATGGGTATCCTTGTGGACAGGACCCACACAAAATGGGGACAGGGAAGGCCGTATTTCCTTGTGGGCGCGGTTCCCTTTGCCGTCTTTACCATCATGACATTCTTTGTGCCGGATTTTCATATGACGGGAAAGATCATCTGGGCTTATGTGACGTACTGTCTGCTCTGCACGGCTTACACGGTGGTGAACATTCCGCTGAATACCATTGTTCCGCGTCTGACCTCAGATCTGCATGAGAGAAACTGCCTGGTTTCCTCCCGTATGATCTGCGCCATGATCGGGACAGCCATTGTTATGACCATCACCTCTCCCCTTGTGGAGTTTTTCGCAAAGGGAAATGCCGGTAAGGGTTATCTGGTGACCATGACCATCTACGGAATCGCGGCCATGCTTATTTTTGTAGTGACATTTTTAAACACCGAGGAAGTGGTGCCGCCCTCTGTCAAGCGGGAAAAATCTTCCCTGGCACAGGATTTAAAAGGGCTGACAGGCCAGAGCGTAATATTCTTTGCCGTGAACTTTTTGTATTTTGCCATCTATGTGGTGCGAAATACTACGGTTATCTATTACTTTACCTACAATCTCCAGAAGACAGAATGGCTGACCTTTGTGGGACTCTTCGGAATCCTTTCAGGACTTCCCATGCTCCTTGTGCTGCCGTATCTGGAGAAGCGGATGTCAAAGAGAAATGTCATGCTTCTGAGTGTGGCTATTTATATGGCGGGTGACCTGATCATTTACTTCGGCAAGACCTCTGCAGTATGCCTGATCATCGGTCTGGCTGTCACAGGACTTGGCATTTACGGTATATTCGGCACGACCTTTGCCATTCAGCCGGATGTGATCGATTACTCTGAGTACAGGAAAAACAAAAGTGTTTCAGGTCTCATCGCCGCTTTCCAGGGCTTCTTTGTAAAAGCCAGCATGGGACTTGCAAGCGCCGTCATCGGCCTTCTTCTGAAAAAGGGCGGCTATGTGGCAAATGCGGCCCAGACGCCTAAAGCACTTGCCTATATTGAAGCCAGCTTTATCTGGATTCCTATGGCGCTCTGTGCAGTCATCGGTGTGGTGATGTGTTTCTACAAGCTGGATAAGGAACGTGCAGATATGGATGTGGAGCTGGAGAGAAGAAGACGTTCCCTGAACGCCGGCTAGAGCCTGTGGGGGAAATGTATTTCGTGCGGGAAAAGCCTGATATTGTGAGTATGATATTGACATTCTTCCAAAAGAGTCATAAGATGCGGGAAAGAAAAGCAAAAGGAGAATGTGATATGATATTTCAGAATAATAAAAAGGCATGGGTGATTTTTGCCGTGACACTGGTCCTCAGTGTTCCTGCGTTTTTTATGCTGAAGGGAGATACCCAGATCTTTGTGTTTCCTGCTATACAGGCAGCCCTTCTCCTGCTGGGAAGCACAGAGTTTGTGAAGACCTGGTGCATGAATTACAAGCTGAGCGTTATGCGGAGTGAAAACCAGTATTATCTCATGCTGTTTCTGGGAGTTTTACTGATGCTGTTTGTGGGAATCGGATATTTTTATAACCTATATATAGAATTGACGTCTTTACATACATCCTGCAATTAAATGTAGATATTCGTCACTTATTACGGTATAATGTCAGCAGCGGCTGGGAAAGACCGGGAATATATGAAGATGGGAGCGTGAGGGTGACGGATACAGAAGAATCACTGGGAATCATTTTCGGAGCAGATGACATACGGCAGTCCAGCCTGGAACATCTGGCACGCTACAGTGTGCTGCTGCGGATGAAAAAGGGGCAGCACCTGTATCGGGAGAGAGAAGAGATTGTCACAGTATATGCCGTAGTGAGCGGCACTGCCGCGTTATATAAGATGAATGCCATGGGCGAAAAAAAGGTGATTTTCGTTCTGGGAAGGGGAAGCCTGTTAAATGAGGAGATCCTTCAGGACCTGCCGGAGCCTGTGAGCTGCGAGATCATGGAGGAGGCCCTGATACTGGCAGTCCCCAGAAAGCAGCTTCTGGCACTGATGGAGACAGACGCAAGGCTCATGCGCTTTCTGTTTTCCTCCCAGTCCCATAAGGTCCGCAGACTGTACCGCCAGTTAAAGAACACCACCAATGCCACCAGAGGGGAAAAGAAGATGGCAGCCAAGCTGTGGAAACTGGCCCGCGACTATGGGAAGAGGGAGAAGGACGGTGTCCGCATCTGTCTGAAACTGACGGTGACCCAGCTTGCGGATATGCTGGGGACGAAAAGGGAGACAGCCTCCCGCCAGCTCAAAGTTCTGGTGGAACAGGACCTTGTCCGTTATGATAAGAATACCTTTGTGATACCGGAACCGGATGCATTAAACAGTTACTTCAAAGAATAAGCAGAAAACCGTGATTTTTGTCACGGTTTTTTTGTATGTGTGGAGTTATCCTTTTAAATAGAAGAAAACACGGAAGAAATCGTGATATTTCAGGAAAATAGGAGGAAGTCATGAAGAAAATACAATCCACCTGCAATTACTGTGCCATAGACTGTAATCTGGATTTTTATGTGGAGGACAACAGGATTATGAAGGTTGTCCCCACAAAAGGCTATCCGGTCAATGACGGATTCTGCTGTATCAAAGGGCTGTCTCTGGACAAGCAGCTCACAGTGAAAAAGCCGTCTCCTCTGCCGAAGATCAGACAGGCGGACGGGACCATGAAGGAAGTGCCCTGGGAGGAGGGCTTTCAGTATGTAGCTGACAAGCTCAAAGAGCTCCAGGCAAAATACGGAACGGAGAGCGTGGCAGGCATCAGCACCGGACAGCTTACCATGGAGGAATTCGCACTGTTCGGCCATGTGATGCGCAACTATCTGAAGACAAACGTGGACGGCAATACCCGTCTCTGTATGGCCACAGCAGTGGTTGCACATAAACAGAGCTACGGTTTTGACGCTCCCGGATATACACTGAAGGACCTGGAGCTGTCCGACACCATCATCCTCATAGGAGCCAACCCGGTGGTGACACATCCCATCGTGTGGGGGAAGATCAAGGACAACCACAACAAGAAGCTGATCGTCATTGACCCGAGAAAATCAGAGAGTGCGAGAAACGCGGATTACTGGTACGGCCTGAAGCACAAGAGCGATCTGTACCTGTATTATGCCATTGCCAATCTTCTGATCGAGAAAGATTATATTGATAAGAAATACATAGAAGCGCACACGGAAAAGTTCCGGGAATTCAAGGCATTTGTAAAAGACTATACTTTGAGCGGGGCTGCGGAGAAGACGGGCCTTTCCGAGGGGCAGATCCTGGAGCTTGTGGAGCTGATCCACACAGGAAAGCGTGTTTCATTCTGGTGGACCATGGGCGTGAATCAGGGGTATGAGGCTGTCCGTACAGCCCAGGCTGTCATCAACCTGGCTTTGATGACGGGAAATATCGGGCGTCCCGGAACAGGTGCCAACTCCATTACAGGCCAGTGCAATGCCATGGGTTCCCGTTCCTACAGCAACACCGCTGTACTCTATGCAGGCGGCGACTTCACCAATCCTGCCAGAAGAGCAAGGGTGGCGGAGGCACTGGGCGTGGAGGAGAGCGTGTTGGCGGAAAAGCCCACGAAGACCTATAACCAGATCATCGAGGGGATCAATGCAGGAGAAATCAAAGGACTGTGGATCCTCTGCACCAACCCAAGACATAGCTGGACCAACAATGAAACTTTTGCTGAAGCTGTGAAGAAGCTGGAGCTTTATGTGGTGCAGGATATCTATGACACCATTGAAAGCGCTGAGGGCGCCACGGTATTCTTCCCTGTGGTATCCGGCATGAAGAAAGAGGGAACCTATATCAATCTGGAACGCAGGCTCTCCGCCATGCGGCAGGTGCTTCCAAGGGAGGAAAATGAAATATCCGACTACGAAGCCATCCTCGGAGTGGGAAAAGCCCTGGGCATGGGAGAACTTTTGAAGGGATGGGAGACGCCAAAGGACTGCTTTGCACTTATGCGGGAATGTTCCAGGGGAATGCCCTGCGACATTACAGGGGTGACATGGGAGGGACTTGAGAATTCCCATGGAATCCAGTGGCCGTTCCGGGAAGGGGAAACCCTGAAAGAGGACCAGAGAAGGCTTTATGAAGACGGCAGATTCTTTACACCGTCCAAAAAAGCGCAGTTTATATTTGAAACACCCATGGAAAACCCTATGCCCACAACAGAGGAATTCCCATATGTGTTCAACACCGGGCGTGGCTCTGTGGGCCAGTGGCATACTCAGAGCAGGACAAAGGAAGTGAAGTTTGTGGAAGATGTCTCTCTGAAAAAGGCATATCTCTACATGCATCCCGCCACTGCAAAGCATCACGGTGTAAAAGAAAATGACAGAATCTGTGTGTATTCCGCCAATGGGCAGAACGCTGAGTTCGCTGTGAAGATCACGGACCATGTCAGGGAAGACGAGCTGTACGCGCCCATTCATTATATTGAGTGCAATAAGCTCACGCCATCCATATATGATTCCTATTCCAAAGAACCATCCTACAAATCAGCGGCTGTCCGCTTTGAAAAAAGATAAGGGGGAACGAAGATGTATCGGATTAAAATAGACCGCAGCAAATGTATCGGCTGCCTGACCTGTGTCACCGCCTGCGTGGTCAGCCATGAGACGGACAGCGGGGATTCCAGAAACCGCGTGGTGATTGACAGTGAGACAAAACCGGCTCCCATATTCTGCCGGCACTGCGAGCGGCCGGAGTGCGTTTATACATGCATGACAGGAGCCATGAGCAAGAATCCCGAGACAGGATATGTGGAATACGACAAGGACCGCTGCGCAAGCTGCTATATGTGCATTATGTCATGTCCCTTCGGCATTTTGAAAAGTGACAGCCACAAGCACAAGGAGATCATGAAGTGCAACATGTGTGTGCACAGAAGCAGTGATAAAAAAGGCGCCCCTATGTGTGTGGAAAAATGTCCCATGCAGGCGATTACATTTGAGGAGGTGTAGGCTATGAAATATGTGATTCTGGGTTCCTCCGCAGCCGGTGTCAATGCGGCAAAAGAGATCCGCAGAGTGGACGAGGACGGGGAGATCCTCATGATCTCCAGGGATGAGACCATTTATTCCAGGTGTATCCTCCACCATTATCTGGGAAATATAAGGACAGTACAGCAGCTTGATTTCACAGAGCCTGATTTTACGGAAAAATACAGGGTCCGGTTTATGAAAGGCAGGGAGGCGGTTTCCGTTAACTGTGAAGAGCGCACCGTTTTGCTGGCAGACGGAGAGCGTGTAGGATTTGACAGGCTTCTCATTGCCACAGGCTCCCACACCTTTATCCCCCCTGTAAAGGGTATGAGGGAAGCGGGAAATGTCATCGGCTTCAGGAACCTGTGTGATATTGACAGGATCAAAGAGGCCCTGCCAAGGGCAGAGCATGTGGTAGTCATGGGTGCCGGGCTTGTAGGCCTGGATACAGTTTCGGGCCTGCTGGAAAATGACGTAAAGCCCGTGGTCGTGGAACTGGCAGACCATCTGCTGTGCAGACAGCTTGACAAAAAAGCCGCTGCCGTCTACGAGGCTGCCATGAGCGAAAAGGGAGTCAGGCAGTATTACGGCACCGGTGTGCAGGAGCTGTTCTGTGACAGGGAGGGAAATGTTAAGGAGCTGCTTTTGTCAGACGGCAGCAGAATCCCCTGTGATCTCCTCATTGTGACAGCCGGTGTGCGGGCTAATGTGGAGTTTCTGGAGGGATGCCAGGTGGAGACAGACCGGTTCGGCCTTCTCTTTGAGGAAACCGGTGAGACGAACGTGCCGGGGATCTACGGGGCCGGGGATGTATCCGGCAGGGCACCTATCTGGCCTGCAGCTGTCAAGGAGGGCATTATTGCCGGCAGCAATATGGCAGGTGGGAAGCGGAAGATGACAGACTTCTTTGCCAGCAAGTCCACCATGAATTTCTTCGGGATACCCACCATGTCTCTGGGACAGGCAGAACCGCAGGATGAGACGGAGCTGGTGGAGACACAGGAGGGAAAAGACGGATATAAGAAGATCATCCACAAGAACGGGCGGATATTGGGAGCTATCATCCAGGGGGATTTATCCTACAGCGGAGTACTCCAGCAGCTCATAGCCAGGAGAATTGATGTGTCCAGGGTGAAAAAACCTATTTTTGAAATTGATTACTCTGACTTTTTCCATGTGGGTGACAACTTTGAATACTATTATCAGGAGGACATAAAAGATGAATAGACTGGAAAAATTACCTGTGCCCATACTGCCCACATTTGTAGGCGCACTGACTCTCAGCAACGTATATGCGGGATTCGGCTATAGCTGGCTGCGGCATTTTATGATGTGGACAGCCCTGATCGTCATGGTCTGTTATATTGTCAAGATCATACGGTTTCCCAAAACATGCCTGGAGGAGTACAAGAACGTAGTGCCGGCAAGCCTCTACGCAGGATTTTCCATGGTCACCATGATACTGGGAAGTTATTTCTATGAACTGGGATTTGCAGGCGGAAAGTTCATCTGGGCCGCAGGCCTTGCCATCCATACGGTACATTTGATCGTGTTCACGGTCCGAAATATGGTCATGAAATGCGACATCAACACCTTTGTGCCAAGCTGGTTTGTTACATACAATGGTATTATGGTGAGCTGTGTGACAGGGGGAGCCATGAATGCCAAAGGGATACTGACCGTGGTCACATATTACGGAATCGCCATCTATGTGATCCTGGTGCCCTTTATGATCTGGAGGCTTATGAAGGTGGAAGTAAAACCGGCAGTCTATCACACCATGGCGGTTCTGCTTGCGCCCTGCAGCCTCTGCGTCGTGAGTGTGCTGAATGTGCTGGATGACCCCAACAGGATTCTGGTAACACTTCTGTACCTCTGCGTGCTTGCGTCCCTGGTTTTCATTGTCATAAAGCTGCCGAAATTCTTTTCCTTTCCCTTTGCACCGGGCTATGCGGGCATGACCTTCCCCATGGCTATCGGAATCGTGGCTTCCGCAAAAATGGGGGCGTTTCTCACCGCGCAGGGACAGGAGGGACTGGGCAGTGCCGTGAACCAGCTTGCAGGCTTTCAGACATTTCTCACAACCATGATCATCGGTTATGTACTGCTCCGTTTCTTTATGATGCTGATAAAGACAGAGGCAAAATAGAAAATAAGTGAAAAACAACGCCGGATACCAGTAGGAAATACATGAGTATCCGGCGTTGTTTTTATGTTTTAAGGATACATACCTCAGACTTCTTTCAGAAATCCCAGTGTACTGTTTGCTGCCGTACCGCTTATGACGTAATGGGCGGTGTTCCCGCAATCCTCCGCGTACACAAAAATCTGATGGGCCTCCCGGTCCGGTCCCTGGGGAACTTCCGCGTAGAAGGTGATACAGGAGCCCTCCGGTATCCCGTGATCCTTCAGACTGATGGTGGCAGAACTGCCCGCTGCCACCATCATATGTCCCTTCTCACAGATACGGCTGCCTTTGCCGTCCACGTAGACAAAGCCCGGACGGACAATGAAATCTCCCTGGTTTTTCAGTGTGATATGGCTGATTTCCCTCATGTAAATACTCCTTTTCACAGAATATCCTCTATAGATACTCTATGCAAAAGGCCGGGAAAACAGTATTCCTACTTAAACGCCACCTCCAGGCGCACCGGCTGGTGGTCTGTATGTTCAAATCCCACATCAATGACGTTCACATTTCTGACGGCCAGATTGTCTGACACGATAAATCCGTCGATGACATAGACCTGTGAGGTGTCATAGGAACCGGTGTACGGGGCGTTCAGAAGACGGCAGGTGGGATAGGTGTCATCAATGGCAAAGGAAAAGTGATCCGGCAGGTCATCGGTTCCGATCACGCCCGGCGCCCAGTCTTCCTTATTGGTGACAGGATATTTGTCCACACCCTCAAAGGTCTGGTTAAAATCACCGCCGGCGATCACATAGTTCCCTTTTTCGTATTCTGCTTCCAGAATGTCCGCCAGCATTTTGCTCTGAGCGATTTTGCCCTCGCCGCTGTCGTAAGCTTCCAGGTGGAAGTTGATGAGCACCAGTTCTTTTTCCGAATCCTGAAGCGGAAACCGGGTGACAAGAAGACAGCGCTTCAGATTGCAGGTCTTGATAGGCCAGGAGAAGGATTCCGGAAGGGAAATCCTGCTGGCACCGGCCACATAGTTGTCAGTCAGCGTTACAAGCCCGCTCTCCACATGTCCAATGGGAGGGAGGGGATAAGGAACATAATCGCATTTGAAGTTATACGCGAAGAAGCTGTTTTTTTCAAGGGCTTTGCTGTAAGCGCTGCGCTCATCTATATGGTATGAGCGGGTGGAGTCTATATCCACTTCCTGTAAAAAGTATGCGTCAGCCGGATTATCCTGCAGTACCTTTGTGATGCCTTCCATATTTTCTTCCACCAGGGCTTTGGAAGCGGGTTTTACTTTCGTACCGCCGTCCATGAAGAAGTCCTCGTCTTTGCTGAGGCCGGCATATCCCGTATTGTAGCTCATGACTGAGAAGGGGCTGCGCAGAGAAATGAACGCACCGTCCTTATAATTTCCCTCCAGGGATTCCTCCGCCTTCGGACGATATTCCCGCACAGTCAGATAAACCAGCAGAAGCAGTAAAATACCGGCAAGTATAAGCAGCAGGATACCGAAGCCTTTTAAAACAGTTTTTGCCTTACTCATAAAATCCCTCCTCTTTTTAGCTATATTCCCATTATAATCGACAGTGCGGGAGACTGTAAAGGAGTTTCTTTGTTCAATTGACGAGCACACCGGAGTCATATATAATATAAGTAATAATCGGGAAGAAGGAATGTTATGCAGAAGAAAAAAAGATGGATAACAGCCGGCCTCCTTATCCTGACGGTGGGGGTCATTATCGGCGCCTCTTTTTATTACGGTACTTACATTCATGACATTCTGGAAAAAGAGACGAACGCCTATGCGCAGGAGCTTGCCCAGCAGAGCATCAAGCTGATCAATGAGAGGGTCGACAACGACTATCTGTATCTGGAAGGAATCTCAGACTCCATAGGCGGCCAGAAAACATCAATCCATTCTCAGAGGGTCCTGGATATTCTGGAACAGAAGTCAGGCATTACACGCTTTACAAGGCTTGCCGTGGTGGATTTGGACGGCATCATGTATTATAACGGCATGGAACAGCAGATCCTGGTAAAGGACCGTGCGTATTTTCAAAAGGCCCTTCAGGGCCAAAGCTCGGTGGAGAGCTATGTGGCTGAGGACGGAAGCAGCCGTACCATGGTCATCAGTGTGCCCATTTACCGGGACGGGGAGATACAGGGGCTTGTGCTCGGGCAGTATACCATGGATGAGCTGGAGCATCTCATGTCCATTCGCTATTTCAACGGGGAAGGGTACAATTATATCACGGACTCCAAAGGCGAGGTCCTGGTGCACTCAGCCAAAGGGGACGCCAGGCAGAATGTGCTGGAGGATCTGAAGCATGTGATCAGCAGGGATTTTACCGCCCCGGACCTGGAAAAATTTGCGGACAACATGCAGAAGGGAGAGAACGGATACATACGCTATCAGAAAAGCGGTGAGGATTTTATACTGGAATACACTGCCACAGGGATCAATGACTGGTATCTGCTGCTGGTGGTTCCGTGTAATGTGGTGGATGTCAAGACGCGGAACGTCATTGACGGCACAGCCTTTTACTGCGTGTTCATTCTTCTGGTGCTGGGGCTTATGGCATTCGGAATGCTGAACGGCCGGCGCAAGAACCACAGACAGATCAGACGGGCATATGAGAATATCCGCTCCATTTACCGGACAGTGCCCAGTGCAATCGTGCGTTTCCGTCTGGACGATAAGTTGTCTATACTGGATTCCAATGACGGGTTTTATCAGTTTATGGAATACACTATGGAGGATTATGAGGAGAGATACGGCAGATTCCTGCAGCCCGTTTTAGAGGAGGAGGACAGGGAATGGTTTTTGAAGCTGAAAGAGGGACTTATCTCCAGAGAATTTTTGATTCTGTGCAGGGACGGACAGCGCAAATGGGCCTATGGAAATTTTGATGTGCAGATGCAGGAGGGGGCTCTGGTGGTGCAGTGCGCCTTTATTGATATCAGCCGTCAGATGCAGCAGCTCTCGGAGGCTGTGCAGAGTGCCAGCAGGGACCCGCTGACAGGGCTGAAGAATAAAAGAGCTCTGGAACAGGAAGTGGAGAGTGTCATAGCGGAGAGCGGCAGCGCAGGAGCGTTCATGATCATGGATCTGGATAATTTTAAGAATGTGAATGATACCTTCGGTCATCCAAACGGAGATAAAGTGCTGCAGCTTTTCGCAGCCTGTCTGAAAAATACCTTCCGGGGCGATGACTTTATCGGGCGTCTGGGCGGCGATGAGTTTGTGGTGTTTATGAAAAATGTTAATGAACGCCAGAAGATAAGCAGAAAAGCAGAACAGCTCATGGATAATTTCCAAAGCAGCCTGCCAAAAGAATTCAGCGGATGTAAGCTGTCTGTCAGTATAGGCGTGGCCTCTGTTCCGAAGGACGGTATCACACAGCCGGTTCTGTACCGGAAGTCAGATAAGGCTTTATACGAGGCGAAGAAAAGAGGCAAGAACCAGGTCTGTTTTTATGAGGAATAGTGGAAAGGGTATGGAAACCGCGCAGGAATGCGGTTCCCATACCCTTAAATTGTCTGCAGAAACTGATCGATATAAGAAAGTGCTGCGCCGACCGGCGGAGCAAGCTGTCCGTGGGTGCTCAAAAAGATAAAATCATCCGGGAGACTGTACGGGGAGCTGTCCTGTATGCGTTTGGTAAGTTGCACCACATCTTCCCCTGTAATATAAGGAGCCAGGTAGCCGCTGATGATGATGCGGCAGTCAAGTATAACGTTCAGGTTGCAGAGGGCAAAGGCCAGGTGGTCCAGATAGTCCTCCCATATGTCTGCAAACGCGGAATTTCCACGGCGCAGCTCCCGGAAAAAGGAGGGGATATCCGTCTGCGCCGCCCGTTCCAGACTGTCCGCGGAACAGTAGGTTTCCAGACAGCCGTGTTCCCCGCAGTAACAGAGCGGGCCGTCAGCCTGAATGCACATGTGTTCAATGGACCCGCTGTGCATGCCAAGGCCTGTGTGGACCTTTCCGTTTATAATGACCGCGCCGCCCAGGTTTTGGTTCAGAAGAACTACAATGGAATCCCGGAATTTTTCCTGATGCCAGGTCTCCAGATAGGCGGCAGCCTTGGAGTCGTGTTCCAGACGGCAGGGGTATGGGATATAGCGGGAGAAGTCAGAGAGCTTCATGCCCGTATGCTCCAGTATCCTTCCGTAGCTTACAGTGCTTCCGTCGGGGGAGATAAGTCCCTGAATGGCAATGGAGGCCCCTAAGATATGTTCTTTTTCTATGCCGTATTTATCCACAAAGGCGGTGAGCCTTCTGCCGACCTGTTCACAGTAGGCGTCTGAGGCTTCAAAGGGAAGGGCGCAGGATTCCTGATACAGAATATTGCCGTAAAGGTCTATGGCAGCCATGTGCAGGGTCTTTCTGAGCACTTCAATGCCCAGTGCGATTTTGGCGTCCGGAAGGATACGGATCGCATGGGCCTTTCTTCCGCCTGTGGATTCAAAGTATCCTTTCCGTTCGATGAGCCCTTCCTCTTCCAGAAGCTTCAGGTTCTGGGTCACTGTGTTCATGCCCATCTGCAGGGCAGCGGCGATCCCCTGCTTGGATATGGTGCGGCTTTCATAGATAAGGTGGTAGACTTTGCTCTTATTTATTTTTTTGATTTCCATTGTGGTCATGCCTGTTGTGTTCATAAAAGTTCCTCCCGGGGAATATCTGTCTCTATTTTAGTATGGACAGGGGAAAATGACAAGTGGGGATTCAAAACGAAAGGGGCGGAGAAGGGGGAAACGGTATCCGGTAACGGGCGGCTGCAGCATTTTGGATAAAAATCGCAAAAGAATATTGGTATAAATGTCTATTGTATTTTTTTGTACCTTGCTATATAGTGAACTTATGCGTAAGACATAACTATAAGTTTAGAGCGAAAGTATAGAAAACTGAGAAAGTGGAGGAAATAGGGATGAAGAGTGCAGTATTTTACGGAAAACATGATCTGAGAGTGGAGGAGCATCCGATGCCTGAGGTTGGGCCTCATGATGTGCTGATCCAGGTGGAGGCATGCGGTGTGTGCGGAACAGATGTACATATTTATGAAGGGGATAAAGGAGCTGCGGAGGTAACGCCTCCCACTATTTTAGGACACGAATTTTCCGGCGTGATCAGGGAAGTGGGAAGTGAAGTGAAGAAGTATAAGGCCGGGGACAGAGTCTGCATTGACCCGAACTGTTACTGCGGAGCCTGTGATCCCTGCAGAAACGGAGTTGCCCATTTCTGTGAAAATATGATGGGATACGGTACAACGGTAAACGGCGGTTTTGCGGAATACTGTGCAGTGGATGAGAGACAGGTGTATCTTCTGGGAGAGAATACTACCTTTGAGCAGGGAGCCATGGCAGAACCGGTGGCCTGCTGCCTCCACGGAATTGACATGTGTGAGATCCAGCCGGGACAACAGGTGGTCATCATCGGCGGAGGGATGATCGGTCTTCTTATGCTTCAGCTTGCAAAGCTGGCCGGGGCTGCCAAGGTGGCGCTTTTAGAGCCGGTGGAGAATAAGAGGGAAGTGGGAAGAAAGCTGGGGGCTGATGTGTGTATTGACCCTGTAAAGGAAGATGTGAAGGAGCGCCTTGCAGAGAACGGAATGGACTGGGTGAATGTGGTGATCGAGTGTGTAGGCCGCCCATCCACCATTGAGCAGGCGATTGAGATCGCGGGGAATAAGGCGGTTGTCATGATGTTCGGGCTGACGAAGCCGGATGAGGAGATTGCTGTGAAGCCGTTTCAGGTCTTCCAGAAGGAGCTGGTGCTGAAGGCTTCTTATATCAATCCCTATACACAGAAGAGGGCGCTGGACCTGATCAATTCAGGAAGGCTGGATGTGAGCAGTATGGTGTATGAGGTGTGCAGTCTGGATAAATTGGAAGAAATTTTGAGCAGGCCGGAGGTGAGGGCAAAAGGGAAGTATGTGATCTCACCTAAGATGTGAAAAATTTAAAAGAGTGCAGAGCTGAAAGGCTGCCGGGCGGGAATGGCTATAGGGCTGTTTCCTTCCGGCAGTTTTAAATTGAACCGACTACTTATCCGTGAAACAGCAACTGTGACTTTGTTACATTAGAAAAATATATGGGAAAAAGACTTGACATTTGGAACTGTAACTAATATAATTTCAGTATGAACTGTAACAAAGAGAATAACAATATGGAGGTTGGACCATGAGAAGACGGAGACAATATTTAATGGCAATGGCGGTGACAGCTCTGGTAACAGCCGGGGTGCTCGCCGGGTGTGGAAATAAAGAAGACAGTACAACTAAGACCGAGACACAGACAGAAGAGAACGCGGGAAGCCAGAAGGACGGAAGTGTGACCTCAAAAAGCGCCGGCGAGGATGCAGCTGATAAGGCGCAGACTGACGGACAGCAGGAGAATAAGGACAGTGCCAAAGAAGATGGACAGAAAGCTGATTACCAGGATCAGCAGACTGAGAGTCAGGAAAAAAGTCAGGATCAGCAGGCAGATGCGGAGAATGAGACCGATAAAAATGAGATCTTCGGCGAGTTTAAGACCAAGACGCTGGACGGAAAGGATGTGAATCAGGACATATTTGCTGAGGCGGACCTGACTATGGTGAATATCTGGGGAACGTTCTGCGGACCGTGTATCAGAGAGATGCCGGATCTTGGGGAACTGAGCCGGGAATATGCGGATAAGGGCTTCCGGATGGTTGGGATCATCAGTGATGTGAGCCAGCCGGAGGATGAGACAGCACTTGAAATTGTGGATAAAACAGAGGCGGATTATACACATCTTGTCATACCGGATGATGCCAATATGCAGTACAGAATCTTGAGAAATGCCCAGGTTGTGCCCACAACTATTTTCCTGGATAAGAACGGAAACCAGGTAGGGGAGACGTATCCCGGGGCGAAAAGTAAGAAACAGTGGATTGCAGTGATAGACAAAATGCTTGAGAAGGTGCAGAATGAGTAGGAGAAAGGCAGCAGTTTTAAGGAGTCTGCTTCTTGTGGCGGCAGCGGCATTTATTATATTTGGCGCAAGCCGGGGGGAAGTGGATACCGTGTTTACAAAAGCAGTGAATATATGTCTGGAGTGTATAGGAATTGGCTGAATTTTTGCAGAAGATCCGAAACAGAATGCGGCTGATCGTGCAGGTGGGATTTACGGCACTGACCAATGGCTATGTTTTGGGATTTATCAAAGGAAAAATATATAAAGGTCCCACCAAGGCGCTGTGTGTGCCGGGGCTTAACTGCTACTCCTGTCCGGGAGCGCTGGGGGCCTGTCCCATCGGTTCCCTGCAGGCAGTGCTGGGAAGCCGGAATTACCGGTTTTCCTTTTATATTATCGGTTTTCTGATCTTTATCGGTTCTCTGATCGGAAGATTTGTATGCGGGTGGCTGTGTCCTTTTGGACTGATCCAGGATCTGCTTTATAAGATCCCTTTTTTCAGAAACAGAAAGAGGAAGAACCTGCCCGGACATAAGTGGCTGGTATGGCTGAAATATGTGATATTAGTGGTGTTTGTCATTCTGATGCCCATGTTCTATGTGGATATCATCGGGCAGGGAAGCCCATGGTTCTGTCAGTTTATCTGTCCAAGCGGAACCCTGACAGCCGGTATTCCCCTGGTACTTTTAAATGAAGACCTGAGAGGGGCCATCGGTTTTCTGTTTGCCTGGAAGGCAGCGATTCTGGCTGCAGTGGTGCTTCTGTCCATTATGGTATACAGGCCGTTCTGCAAATATCTGTGTCCTCTGGGTGCCATTTACGGGCTGTTTAATCCCATTGCCCTGTACCGGTATCAGGTGGACGAGACAAAATGCAACCGGTGCGGGAGCTGTCAGAGAGCCTGCAAGATGGATATCCGGGTATGGGAAACCCCAAACAGCAGGGAGTGTATCCGCTGCGGTGACTGTATCAAGAGCTGTAAATGCGGTGCTATATGCACAACTATGAAAAAGAATAAGGAAAAAGAACAAGAGTGAGGGTGAGTGAAATGACAAGTGAATTTGCGATCGCGGTACATGCATTGGTTTATCTGAACCACAAACAGGAGACTCTGGCCAGTGAAGAGCTGGCGAAGAATGTCTGTACCAATCCGGCACGCATCCGGAAGGTCATGGCAAAACTGAAAAAGAAGGAGCTTATTGCCACAAAAGAGGGACAGAACGGAGGATACCATACTTCCATGAAGGCAGCGGATGTGAATCTTGCCATGATTTACGACGCGCTGGAGATTGAGGCGGTGTGTGCGTCCTGGAAATCCGGCAATCCGGATATGAACTGTATGGTAGCTTCGGGTATGGCAGATATTATGGATGACATTTACGGACAGCTCAATGAAGTGTGCAGAGAGAAGCTGTGCAGGATCACAATAGCCGATATTGACAATAAAATATTTCACAGAGAAGAAAGGTGAATGAATATGAAAAAATATGATGCGGTAATCATCGGATTTGGCAAGGGCGGCAAGACACTGGCAGGCAAGCTGGCAGGGCAGGGGAAAAAGGTGGCGATGATCGAGAAGGATGCAGGCATGTACGGCGGAACCTGTATCAATGTGGGATGTATCCCGTCAAAATCCCTGGTCAGAAGCTCCGGACTGGCATTTAATAAAAAAGAGGCTTCCCCGGAGGAGAGGGCTGCGGATTATGAGGCAGCCATTGATGAAAAGAGACGGCTCACCGCTATGCTCAGGGAAAAGAATTTCAGGAAACTGGATGACCTGGACAATGTGGATGTATTTAACGGGACCGCATCCTTTGTCTCCAATACGGTTGTGGAGGTGAAGACAGCTCTTGAGACCTTTGAAATCGAAGGGGAGAAAATCTTTATCAACACAGGAGGAACCCCTGTGATTCCGCCGATCAAGGGTCTGGAGGGGAATCCCTATGTACATACCAGTGCCACACTGATGGATCTGAGAGAATATCCGAAACGTCTTGTGATCGTGGGCGGCGGTTATATCGGTCTGGAATTCTCCTCCATGTATTCCGGCTTCGGCACAGAAGTGACGGTTCTGCAGGATGGGGAAGTGCTGATCCCGAGAGAGGACAGGGACGTGGCGGAAGCCATACAGGGCGTGCTGGAAAGCCGCGGCGTAACCTTCAAGCTGGGATCCAGGATTTGGGAGATCGCCCAGGCAGACGGCCATGCGCTGGTGAAGCTCACCTATAAAGGTGAAGAGGAAATCCTGGAAGCAGATGCGGTGCTGATCGCAACAGGAAGAAAACCCAATACGGAGGGGCTGCACCCGGAACGAGCGGGAGTAGAGCTGAATCAGCGGGGCGCAGTGGTGGTGGATGATGAACTGAAGACCACAGCGGATAATATCTGGGCCATGGGTGACGTGCACGGAGGCCTGCAGTTTACCTATACATCCCTGGATGATTTCAGGATCATCTGGTCCCGCATGATCGGCGGCAGCTACGGGCTTTCCAAAAGAAAAGCGGTTCCCTACAGTGTGTTTATCTCTCCGTCCTATTCCCGGGTGGGCATGAGTGAAACAGAAGCCAGAAAAGCGGATATTCCGGTGAAAATAGCCAAACTTCCCGCGGCTGCCATTCCAAAAGCCCAGGTTCTGAAGGAGCCTCAGGGTATGTTAAAGGCAGTGATCCATGAGGAGACAGGCCAGATATTGGGAGCCATGCTTCTGTGCGAGGAGTCCTATGAGATGATTAACACCATAAAACTGGCAATGGATCTCGGCGCTCCGTATCAGGTACTGCGCGACCAGATCTATACACATCCCACCATGAGTGAGGCGTTCAACGATCTGTTTAATATGTGATGAAAAAAGAATTGCTATTTTTCCTGTTTCTGCTATAATAAATTCATTACTTTACATTCATAAAGAGAAACAGGGGAAGCAACATGAGAGATAAGAAAGATTTTGGCTGTAATATTGTCCTGATCGGATTTATGGGAGCAGGGAAATCCACCATTGCCCGCACACTGAGTGAAAGGTACGGCCTGGAAGTGGTGGAGATGGACCAGCTTATCTCCGAGAGGGAGAACATGAGCATACCGATGATTTTTGAGACGCGCGGAGAGGAATACTTCCGCAGTCTGGAGACAGAGCTTTTGATAGAGCTGCAGGACCGGAAAAATGTGGTCATATCCTGCGGCGGCGGCGTACCCATGCGGGAGCGCAATGTTGCGGAGATGAAAAAAAACGGCAGGGTGGCCTTGTTGTCAGCTTCTCCGGAGGTGATTTTGGAGCGGGTGAAGGACAGCCACGACCGTCCGGTCATTGAGGGCAGAAAGACTGTGGAGTACATCCGTTCGCTTATGGAAAAACGCAGAGAAAAATATATGGCAGCAGCCGATTTTATTGTCAATACGGACAAAAAAAGCGCAGAAGAAATCTGCAGGGAACTGGTGGAAAAATTGGAAGAATGTAACAAAAATATTAAATAATGTTACAAGAAAAAACGGCGTTTTGCAGTAAAAAATCCTGCAAAACGCCGTTTTTTCGCCTCCTTAAGGAGTCTTCAGAAAATGTTTTGTTGCCTTTTTGTTAAAATTATAGTATTATTAGTTAGAATTATCGTAGCCGGCTGATACAGTAAAGGATAAGCGGCTGCGAATTATTAAGAAGAGAAGGTGATAAACCTTGATAAAAGAGAACCAGAAGCATTTTAACCGTCTGCAGGTGGTGATCGATGCTTTTGTGATTGCACTCTCTTATTTTCTGGCTTGGGTCATTAAGTTTTATGTACCTTTCCTGAACGACAATGTAGGAAGATTACCTTTCCGGGTCTATATGTCAGCACTGCTGTTCATTGTGCCCGGATATTTGATATTAAATTATGCGTTTAACATGTATACGCCTAAGCGTATGCAGGGGCGGAGACTGGAACTGTCCAATATCATCAAGGCCAATACCATTGGGATGTTCCTGTTTGTGGGAGTTTTATATCTGGTCAAGCAGATAGATTTCTCCCGTCATGTGATTTTTATTTTTTATGTGGTCAATATTTTTCTGGAGACGCTGTCCAGGAACCTCATACGACTGGGGCTTCGCCAGATGCGCTCCAAGGGATATAATCAGAAGCATGTACTTTTAGTTGGATACAGCCGTGCAGCAGAGGAATACATTGACCGCATTCTCGCCAATCCCCAGTGGGGATATAAGGTGCGGGGGATTCTGGATGATCATATTGAAGCCGGTACAGAGTATAAGGGAATCAAGGTGCTGGGACGGATCGCCAACCTTATGGTGATTCTGCCGCAGAATCATCTGGATGAGATTGCCATCACTCTGGGACTGAATGAATATTACCGTCTGGAACAGATTGTGGCTCTCTGTGAAAAATCAGGAGTACACACGAAGTTTATACCGGATTATAACCGCATTATCCCCACAAAGCCTTATACGGAGGACATTCTGGGACTGCCGGTCATCAATATCCGATATGTGCCGCTTTCCAATACGTTCAATGCCCTGATCAAGCGCATTATGGATCTGGGAGGCGCGCTGGCCGCAATTGTATTGTTTTCACCGGTTATGCTTTTCTCGGTGATCATGATAAAACTCACATCTCCCGGGCCGCTTATTTATAAGCAGGAGAGGGTGGGTCTGCACAACAGGAATTTCATGATGTACAAATTCCGCTCCATGGATGTGCAGCCGCCCGAAGAGGAGAAAAAAGCCTGGACCGTTAAGGATGACCCACGGGTCACTAATTTCGGCAAATTTATGAGAAAGACAAGTATCGACGAACTGCCTCAGCTTTTCAATGTACTGCGCGGAGAAATGAGTCTGGTTGGTCCCAGACCGGAGCGCCCCTTCTTTGTGGAGAAGTTCCGGGAAGAGATTCCCAGATACATGATCAAGCATCAGGTACGCCCAGGACTTACAGGATGGGCGCAGGTGAATGGATACAGGGGAAACACCTCCATCCGTAAACGAATTGAGTATGACCTGTACTACATTGAAAACTGGACCATTGGACTTGACATTAAGATACTGTTTCTCACAGTTTTTAAAGGCTTTGTAAACAAAAACGCTTATTAGTAAATAAGGGGAAGTGAAATGGCAAAAAAGAACAAAAGCGTCAGAAGGCGCAGAAAAAGAAGAGTGCTTTTTGGTATTGAACTGTTTGTACTGCTGATCTTGGTGGGCGGACTCTTCATATACGCAAAAGTCAATGAAAAGATGAATAAACTGGATATTGACACCAGCTCAGATGAGGCCAGCAAGGTCGAAGTCAATGAGGCAGTGGTTGGCAGTAAGACGCTGAAGGGATTTACCAATATTGCCTTGTTTGGTGTGGATAACAGGAAAGAAGACGTAAAATCAGGACAGAGTGATACCACGATCATTGCCAGCATTAACAATGACACGAAGGAAGTAAAACTGGTTTCTCTTTACAGGGATACCTATTTAAATATTGGCAATGACAAGTATACCAAATGTAATGCAGCATATAACAACGGCGGGCCGACACAGGCAATGTCCATGATCAACACAAACCTGGATTTGAATATTACCAATTATGTGGCTGTTAATTTCAAGGCTCTGGCTACGGCAATTGATTGTCTGGGCGGTCTGGATGTGGAAATGACATATGTTGAGCTCAAGAATATGAATGACTACTGTGTAGAGACTTCAGAAGTGACAGGTATGGATTATGAGCCGATTGAAATGCCGGAATACCCGGGTGATGATAAACAGGAATCAGAGATTTTAGGTTCTTTTCATCTAAACGGTGTACAGGCTACCTCATATTGCCGTATTCGATATACCAGCGGCTGGGATATGAGGCGTACAGAGCGTCAGAGATATATCATTTCTCTTATTGTGGAAAAAGCGAAAAAAGCCAGCCTGTCTACATTGAATGATATTATGGATCAGGTATTTCCGATGATCGCAACAGACTTCAGCAAGAGCGAACTGATTAAATTGGGAATGGGTATCCTGTCCTATAAACTGGGTGAGACCAGCGGATTCCCCAACAGCAGTTTAATGGGCGATGAGGTTAAGAATGCCATTGGCCTTGACTGTGTGGTACCGACAACACTGGAGACCAATGTTAAGGCACTCCATCAGTTCCTGTTCGGTGATCAGGCTTATGAACCCTCTGACATAGTAAAACAGAGAAGCGATTATATAGCAGGACATACAGGATTCGGAAACTCCTATGTGAGTGATGAACAGAAGGCGCTTATCAGTGACAGGGCTTCTACCTATGACGGCTCTGCCGATACGCAGTCAAGCAGCGGAACAAGCACTTACAGTGATACGGATGACAGTGATTACAGCGATTATTCCGACTACAGTGACAGCGGATCCTCTGATTACAGCAGCGGCGGATCTTCTGATTACAGCGACAGCGGATCCTCTGATTACAATGACAGCGGGTCTTCCGATTATGGTGACAGCGGATCCTCTGATTACAACAGCGGTGATGATTATAATGATTCCGGTGATTCAGGAGAATCCGGCAATAACTATGACAACGGATATGAAGGCAGCGGTGATGACGGCTCCGGCGGCAGCAGTTCCGGAGAATCCGGTGACGGCGGGGGCTATAACAACGAGGATGATGATTACAGCGAATAAAAAATGAGAAAAGCGGCAGGGGATGTTGTGTGGATAACGCAGCATCCCCTTGTGCCATATAGAGGAGAAATTCTATGGATTCCTATACAGTGTCAGTGATAATACCGGTATACAAACCGGATGAAAAATTCAGAAAACTGGTGGAAGGCCTGAAAAGGCAGACCTATCCCATAAAAGAGATCCTGATCATGAACACGGAAAAAGAATACTGGAAAGATACCTGGGTTTTGGGGATGGAGAATGTCCGGGTGGAGCATTTGAAAAAAGAGGACTTTGACCACGGCGGAACAAGAGCCAGGGCAGCAGCCATGACCACAGGCAATATTCTGGTCTTCTTTACACAGGACGCGGTGCCATATGATGAACATGTGGTGGAAGAATTGGTAAAGCCCTTTCAGGATCCGCAGGTGGGGGCAGCCTATGGCAGACAGCTTGCGGACAGGGACTGCAGGATCATAGAAAAGTACACACGTTCCTTCAATTACCCGGCAAAAAGCAGGATAAAGAGCAGGGAAGACCTGCCGGAGCTGGGAATCAAAACCTTTTTCTGTTCCAATGTATGTGCGGCCTACAGAAGAAGTGCATATGAGAAGCTGGGCGGATTTATAACGCATACCATTTTCAATGAGGACATGATCTTTGCCGGACGGCTGATCCTGGACGGAGGCAGTGTGGCTTACCGGGCAGATGCCAGGGTAGTCCATTCCCACAACTATGGATGTATGCAGCAGTTCAGACGCAATTTTGACCTGGCAGTCTCTCAGGCTGACCACCCGGAAGTCTTTGCCGGCATCCGCTCTGAGAGCGAGGGAATCCGTTTGGTAAAACAGACGGCAGGATACCTATGTAAGATACACAAGCCCTGGCTTATAGGGGAGCTGGTGGTGAAAAGCGGATTTAAATTTCTGGGATACCGGATGGGAAAATCCTACCGCCGCCTCCCAAAATCCGTAATAAAATTTTGCACGATGAATGCTTCTTACTGGACATCAACACAATAATCTGCTAAAATAGGCCATGTTTCATGGATAGAAGGACAAATATGCCGGATAATAAGACAAAGAATACATGTTTTGCATCCGGTTACATGGAGGAAATGATTATGTGTGGAATAGTTGGTTATATCGGAGAAGAACAGGCAGCACCTATTTTGCTGGAAGGCCTGGAGAAACTGGAGTACAGAGGATACGATTCCGCGGGAATTGCTGTCTATAACGGAACGACCATTGAGATGATGAAATCCATGGGAAGGCTGAAAATTCTGGATGAGCTCACCCACGGCGGAGCAACCCTGCCGGGAACGGTAGGGATCGGACATACCAGATGGGCTACCCACGGTTCTCCGTCCGATGTCAATGCCCATCCCCATTTCAATAAAGATAAATCCATCGTAGTGGTACATAATGGAATTATCGAGAACTATATGAAACTGAAGAAGAAACTGGAATCCAAAGGCTATGAATTTGTGTCAGAGACTGACACAGAGATCATTGCTCACCTTTTGGATTATTACTATAAAGGGGACCCGTTAGAGACGATCGCAAAAATTATGCACCGCATGGAAGGTTCCTATGCACTGGGCATCATGTTCAGTGATCAGCCGGATAAACTCTATGCAGTGCGGAAAGACAGTCCTCTCATCGTGGGAAGAAGCAGCGTGGGCAATCTGATCGCCTCCGATGTTCCGGCAGTGCTGAAATACACCAGAGATGTATATTTTATTGAAAATGAAGAGATTGTCTGCATGACAAAGGATGACATTACCTTCTACAATATTGATGAGGAGGAGCTGGAGAAAACGCCCACCACAATTGAATGGGATATTGACGCTGCGGAAAAAGGCGGCTATGAGTTCTTTATGCTCAAGGAGATGTATGAACAGCCCCAGGCTGTCGGCGACACTCTTAATCCCCGCATTAAGGATGGAAATGTGGTCATTGAGGAGCTGGGAATGTCTGACGACGAGATCCGCAGCATCCGCAAGATCTACATGATCGCCTGCGGTTCCGCTTACCATACCTGTGTGTCCGCAAAATATGTGTTTGAAGGGCTGGCGAGAATTCCGGTTGAGGTGGATCTGGCAAGTGAGTTCCGCTACCGCCATCCCATCTATGAGCCGGATACCCTGGCGATCATTGTGAGTCAGTCAGGAGAAACTGCGGACTCCCTGGCAGCTCTCCGGGAGGCAAAAGAGCATGGAATCCGGGTACTGGGGATCGTCAATGTGGTGGGAAGCTCCATCGCCAGGGAAGCGGACAATGTGATGTATACCTGGGCCGGCCCGGAGATTGCGGTTGCCACCACCAAGGCATACAGCACACAGCTCATCGCCCATTATCTGCTGGCTCTGAAATTTGCAAAGGCCAGAGGTGAGATTGACGACGCGCAGATGGCAGAGATGGTGGAGGATTTGAAGAAGCTTCCGGGACAGATTGAGATGCTTCTGGAGAATAAGAAGAGAATCCAGAAATTCGCCAACCGTTATCTGGCTACAGAGCATGTATTTTTCATCGGCAGGGGCCTGGATTACGCCATTTCCCTGGAGGGCTCCCTGAAATTAAAAGAGATCTCCTATATCCATTCCGAGGCGTATGCTGCAGGGGAATTAAAGCACGGCACCATTTCCCTGATCGAGGAGGATACGCTTGTGACAGCGGTTGCCACCCAGGAGGAGCTTTACAAGAAAACCCTCAGCAATATCCAGGAGGTCAAGACAAGAGGCGCCTTCGTGCTGGCTGTGACCAATGTAGGCAATACAGAAATTGAAAAAACAGCGGATTATGTGATCTATCTGCCAAAGACAAATAAATATTTCACCAATTCTCTGGCAGTGGTACCTCTTCAGCTTTTTGCGTACTATGTATCTCTCGGAAAAGGGCTGGATGTGGATAAACCGAGAAACCTGGCAAAATCTGTAACTGTAGAATAGAATTTCATTTTTTCTTTGCTGTTTTATCACAATTTGAACACAAATGGCTGGTAGACTATGTTTCAGAAAGATAAATAGTAAGATATTTCAGGATAGATAGCAGTGAAGGGAGAATGTATCATGAGTGAAGAATTCAATGAGGGCATGAATGAGAACCGCGGCATGGCGGAAGAACATAAGGGACCGGAAGAAAATCCTTCCATTACGGAAACTCCGGGCAGCGTAAACTTTACCATGAAAGAAGCCGCAGAAGAAAAAACAACAGAGCAGGAGCAGACAGCACCGGGTTATGGAAACGCAGAAGCGGCTTCAGAAACACCGGTATATGGAAATACAGATACAGCGTCAGGAGCGGCTGAAGCCGGTGCTCCTCAGCAGCCGGCAGGTGGACAGCAGAGAGCAGAAGAACCTGCGCCGGCCCCTACGCCGGAAAATCCTGTATATGCCAGGTCCTACAAAAGCGAGTCCGGAAAAGAAGAATGGTATGAGAAGGAACGGAAGAAAAACTATGATTCCTATAAATTTACCTCCCCCATTCCTCCGGAAAACAATAAAAAAGAAAAGCCCGGAAAATCCCAGGGCGGAATCGGCAAGAAACTGGGAACAGCGGCAGCCTGTGCGGCAGTGTTCGGTCTGGTGGCAGGCATTGTCTTCCAGGCCACCAATTATGTGGGCGATAAAGTAAACCCGAAAGAGAATGTAAAAATAGAAAACACTCAGACAACAGGAGATACTCCCGCAAAGGGAAAGGATGCAATCAGCACCGGCAGCTCCAACACATCCGGTGCGACTGTAGCGCAGGTGGCAAAGAACGCCATGCCCTCCATTGTCTCTATTGTAGGGGTGAGTGTTCAGGAGCTTCCTGACATCTACAAATATTTCTATGGACAGCAGGCACAGGAGGCCACAAGCAACGGTTCGGGAATCATTGTGAGCCAGAATGACACAGAGCTTCTGATCGCCACCAACAATCACGTGGTAAGCGGTGCGGATTCCCTGACGGTATTCTTCACCAATCAGGACGGCAGCGCGGTTACCAGTTCCCAGGTGGAGAAAACCAGCAGCGAACAGGGTGTCGACGGGGAAGAAACGGAAAGTCCGGGCAGTGCAGTGGCAGCTCAGGTAAAAGGTACGGATGCTGATAATGACCTTGCAGTTATCTCTGTAAAGCTTTCCGATATCCCTCAGGATATTCTGGAGGAGATCAAAGTAGCCACCATCGGTGATTCCGACTCTTTGACTATGGGTGACCAAGTAGTGGCTATCGGCAATGCCCTGGGATACGGGCAGTCTGTGACCAGCGGTTATGTAAGTGCCCTGAACCGTCAGGTGAGCTCTGAGAATGCAGACAGCACATTTATCCAGACAGACGCAGCCATCAATCCGGGCAACAGCGGCGGCGCCCTTCTGAATATGAATGGGGAGCTGGTGGGCATCAATTCAGCGAAAATCGCCTCCAATGAAGTGGAGGGTGTGGGCTTCGCGATTCCAATCTCCAAAGCAGAACCGATCCTGGATGACCTGATGAGCAAAGAGACCAGATATAAAGTGGAAGATGAAAATAAAGCATCATATCTCGGCATCACATGTACGGATGTGACATCCGAGGCAGTTCAGGTGTACGGTATGCCTGTAGGTGTCTTTGTATACAGCCTGGAAGAAAACGGTCCGGCAGCACAGGCCGGTATCCAGAAGGGCGATGTCATCCTGAAAATTGACGGAACAAGCCTGAATACCAGAGATGAGCTGATCGAGAGACTGCAGTATTACGAAGCAGGGGAGAGCGTGGATTTTGTTATCTCACGTGCCCAGAACGGTGAGTACAAAGAACAGACCATAACCGTAACACTGGGGGCCAAGAAAGACGCCAAGACAACAACCCAGGAAGAGGAAAAGAGCCGTTAAAGTTAAAAAACAGCAGACAGAGGTGTCTGCCTGTACATGGAAGTGTGCAGGCAGATGCCTTTTTCTTCGCCGGCTTTACAGGCAGTTAATGAAAAGTTTACTTGTTACTCATATGAATTTGTGATAAGATACCCACAAACGATAGAAAAATGTAACGATTCAGTTTACTGAACAGATACAAAAAATCACTAATAATCAAATTTTATATAGAAAAGGCAGGGAGAATAGGAAATGGCAGACGATAAGGACTATTTGGAGAAATCCGAAAAAGACAAGTTAACCGCAGATAATTCCTCAAATGACGAGGAAGACTATGAAAAAATCTGTTTCATGTGCAGAAGGCCGGAGAGCAAAGCAGGGAAAATGATTGACCTGCCAAACGATATCCATATCTGTGTGGAATGCATGCAGAAAAGCTTTGACACCATGAACAACGCACCGATTGACTATAACGATTTAATGAAGAACATGCCCAACGTGAGCATGATCGATCTGAACACGCTGCAGAACCAGATTCCAAAGCGTCAGCGGGTGAAAAAGAAAAAAGAGGAACCAAAGCAGGAAAATACAGCATCCAAGGCATTTGACATCCGAAGTATCCCGGCGCCCCACAAAATAAAAGCCAGCCTGGATGAATACGTGATCGGACAGGAACGGGCCAAGAAGGTCATGTCAGTAGCTGTCTACAACCATTATAAGAGAGTATTTGCGGACAGGGCGGATGATATTGAAATTGAAAAGTCCAATATGCTGATGATCGGGCCGACAGGAAGCGGCAAGACTTACCTGGTCAAGACACTGGCAAGACTTTTAGATGTACCCCTGGCAATCACAGACGCTACCTCATTGACTGAGGCAGGATATATCGGCGATGATATTGAGAGTGTTGTCAGCAAGCTTCTGGCAGCGGCAGGCAATGATGTGGAGCGTGCAGAGCACGGAATCATTTTTATTGATGAGATTGACAAAATCGCAAAGAAAAAGAACACGAACCAGAGAGACGTAAGCGGTGAGGCCGTACAGCAGGGAATGCTGAAGCTGCTGGAGGGCAGTGAGGTGGAGGTTCCGGTGGGGGCCAACAGCAAGAATGCCATGGTGCCTCTGACCACTGTGGATACCAAGAATATTCTCTTTATCTGCGGCGGAGCCTTTCCGGATCTGGAGAATATTATCAAGGAGCGTCTGAATAAGCAGGCATCCATCGGTTTCTTTGCTGACCTGAAAGACAAGTATGACCATGATGCCAATATACTGGATAAGGTGATCGTGGATGACCTGAAGAAGTTCGGCATGATTCCGGAGTTTTTGGGACGTCTCCCCATTATCTTCACACTCAGCGGTCTGACAGAGGAGATGCTGGTGCAGATTCTCAAGGAGCCTAAGAACGCCATTTTAAAACAGTACCAGAAGCTGCTGGCACTGGATGAGGTGAAGCTGGAATTTGACGACGGAGCCCTTGGTGCGATTGCGAAGATGGCCCTGGAGAAACATACAGGCGCCAGAGCCCTGCGCGCGATTCTGGAGGAATATATGCTGGATATCATGTATGAGATTCCAAAGGATGAGAATATCGGGGAAGTCATAATCACAAAGGAATATATTGAACACACCGGAGGCCCCAGAATACTTCTGCGGGGCCAGGAGATTCCGAGGATCAGCATGAACTGACAGCAATGTGAAGGAGCAGTACTTTACAGCTTACCTGTATAAAAAAGGACTGCTGCATCAGAAGCCATCGGCCTGATGCAGCAGCCCTTCGGATACAGGATATCCTGCAGACCTGCGGTGTATTATTTGGCAGGAACAACCTCCAGCCAGTAGCCGTCCGGGTCCGCGATGAAATAGATGCCCATATCGTGGTTTTCAAAACAGATGCAGCCCATTTTTTCGTGAAGCGCATGAGCCTCCTCATAGTTATCAGCCTGAAATGCCAGATGGAATTCATTGTCGCCCAGGCTGTATGGTTCTTCTCTGTCACGGAGCCATGTCAGTTCCAGTTCAAAGTCTGTAGTATCATTTCCCACGTACACAATGATGAAGGAACCGTCATCCGCGGTGATGCGTCTTTTTTCCGTAAGCCCCAGTGCCTCCTGGTAAAATGTCAGAGAGCGTGACAAGTCAGCTACATTATAATTCTCATGTATCATTTGAAATTTCATAAAAAACAGCCTCCTTTTCTTTTTTTATATTATAAAATAAGTAAGGGCAGATGACAATAAGGCATCGGAAGAAAAAAATTATAAATTGCATATTATTCTTTTGCTTTTTTCCAGAAAGTATGGTAGGATTATAGAAGAAAGAGAAATATTCATAGATCTATTCATGTCGAATCAGACGATTACCCATTTGTTGCGATTTTTAAAGAAAGGATTAATATAATGAGAGAAAAATATGAGTCCCTGTCTTTGGGGGCATTAAAAGAAATTGCCAAGGCCAGAGGAATGAGAGGAATTTCCACCCTGAAAAAAAGTGAATTGGTGGAGCGCATGGTGCAGGAAGATGACAAGGAGCGCCAGATGAAGGAGAGCAGTGCTCCCCAGGAAAGCGAACAGGAATCCAGAAATGGGTCAAGAGCGGGCAAGGCAGAAGAACGCCAGGAGACAAGAGCATCCGGCCGCCAGGAAGAGCGCCAGGAGACAAGAGCATCCGGCCGCCAGGAAGAGCGCCAGGAGACAAGAACGTCCGGCCGTCAGGAAGATCGTCAGGAGTCCCGCACCTACGTCAGAAAAGAAGAAAAGCAGGAGAGCCGTACAGAGCGCCCGCCTATGGAGCAGTCAGACTTGGACAGCGGCATGAGTGTGAGCGGCATTCTGGAAGTGCTGCCGGACGGCTATGGGTTTATCCGAAGTGAGAATTATCTGCCGGGTGAGAACGACGTGTATGTGTCTCCCTCACAGATCCGCAGATTTAATCTGAAGACCGGGGATATTCTCCGGGGTAATACAAGAGTGAAGAGCCAGAACGAAAAGTTTTCTGCCCTCCTTTACGTGACATCCATTAACGGAATCAAACCGAATGAGATGCGCAGGCTGAATTTTGAGGACATGACCCCTATATTCCCCAATGAGAGACTGCACCTGGAGCGTCCGGGCGGAAGCCTTGCCATGCGTATTGTGGACTTAGTCAGCCCAATCGGCAAAGGGCAGAGGGGTATGATCGTGTCTCCTCCGAAAGCAGGTAAGACAACCCTCTTAAAAGACGCTGCCAAATCCATTTTGAAAAACAATCCGGAGATGCACCTGATCATCCTGCTGATCGATGAGCGGCCTGAGGAGGTAACAGATATCAGGGAAGCCATTCAGGGACCGAATGTGGAGATCATCTACTCCACTTTTGACGAGCTGCCGGAACACCACAAGCGAGTTTCCGAAATGACCATAGAACGTGCAAAACGTCTGGTGGAGCATAAGAAAGATGTTACCATATTCATAGACAGTATTACAAGGCTGGCAAGAGCCTACAACCTGACCGTTCCGCCAAGCGGCCGTACGCTGTCCGGCGGTCTTGACCCGGCGGCGCTGCACATGCCAAAGCGCTTCTTCGGTGCTGCCAGAAATATGAGAGAGGGCGGAAGCCTGACGATCCTTGCCACAGCCCTTGTGGATACCGGAAGCAAGATGGATGATGTGGTTTACGAGGAGTTCAAGGGTACCGGCAACATGGAGCTGGTTCTGGACAGAAGACTTCAGGAAAAGCGCGTATTCCCGGCTATTGATATTTCCAAATCAGGTACCAGAAGAGAGGATCTTCTGCTCACAAAAGAGGAGCATGAGGCAGTGGATATCATGCGCAAAGCCCTGAACGGAATGAAGGCAGATGATGCCCTTGAGAACATCTTAAATATGTTCGCACACACCCGCAATAACAATGAATTTGTACAGACAGTGAAAAAACAACGATTTCTATAATAATGCTTGCATTTATAAAAATCATATGCTATAATTTAAAAGCTGTTTGAATTTGTAAAACGCAAAATAAAGATAAATAACAAACGATAGAAGAGGTGAAAAAGATGAAAGAAGGAATCCATCCAAACTACCAGGAATGTACAGTAGTATGCAACTGTGGAAATACATTTAAAACAGGCTCTACAAAGAAAGAACTCCACGTAGAAGTTTGCTCTAAATGTCATCCTTTCTATACAGGACAGCAGAAAGCTGCACAGGCTCGTGGACGTATTGATAAGTTCAACAAAAAATACGGCATGGACAAATAAAAAAACGGGAGAGGCTGAGGTTTTAGGACTTCAGCCTCTTATTGTATATCCTGAGCAGTATAGTATCTGCTTTGGCAAATCGCTGCTGCTTTTGGGGATTTGTATGATATGGAGGTATAGATGAAATCATCTAACATCGGCGGACAGGCAGTCATGGAAGGCATCATGATGCGTCATCAGGATCAATACTCCATAGCTGTCAGAAAGCCGGACAAAGAGATTGAAGTTAAGATAGAAGACTACAAGAGTTTTATTAAGAACAAAAAGATACTCTCTCTTCCTATTATCAGAGGCGTGTTCAATTTCATTGATTCGCTGGTAGTGGGCACAAAATGCCTGATGTACTCCGCAACCTTCTTTGAGGAGGAAGAGGAGGAGATTAAAAAGAGAGAAGCCCTGAATCAGGAAGAACGGGAAAAATACGACGCAAAACAGAAGAAACAGGAAAGTATCCTCATGACAGGAACCGTGATCTTTTCTGTGATCCTCTCTGTAGGTCTGTTCATGGTGCTGCCGTATCTGATCGCCAGCCTGCTGCACAGGGTAGGCGCTTCGGAGACAGGGGTGACCCTGGCGGAGGCGCTGGTGAGAATCCTGCTCTTTTTGGGATATCTGCTTTTGATTTCCAAGATGGAGGATATCCAGAGAGTGTTCATGTACCATGGGGCAGAGCACAAGTGTATTAACTGTGTGGAACACGGAAAGGCCCTGACCGTGGAAAACGTTATGGAGAGCTCCAGACTCCACAAACGCTGCGGGACCAGCTTTCTGTTTTTTGTCATTGTTGTGAGTATTATATTTTTCCTGGGATTTTTTGCTGTTGTGCCGGTACATACCATGTGGCTGCGGGTTGTGATCCGTATTCTGCTGGTGCCGGTGATCGCCGGTATTTCCTATGAAATTATCAGGCTGGCGGGAAGAAGTGAGAATCCTGTGGTGTGTGCGCTTTCAAAGCCGGGTATGGCTATGCAGAAGCTGACCACAAAAGAACCCACACCGGATATGGCGGAGGTTGCCATCGCGGCGGTGGAGGCAGTCTTTGACTGGAAGGCATATCTTCTGGAAAATTTCCCGGATGCCCGTGAGAAGATCGCACAGGCGGAAGAAGACCGCATGGCCGCTTCACACAGATGTGAAACAGGAGAGGGCTGTTATGCAGACGCATAGAGAACTTCTTCTGGAGGGAAGAAAGACACTGGAAGAAGCCGGAATCGCAGACAGTACAACTGATGCATGGCTTTTGATGGAATATATAACAGGCATGACACGGGCTTCCTATTTTATGAGGGAGAACGAGGAAATGTCTCGGGAGCAGGCAGAGAAATACAGGGAGATGATCAGGAGACGTGCACAGCACATTCCTCTCCAGCACATCACCCACGAGGCCTGGTTCTATGGATTGAAATTTTATGTGGATGAGCATGTGCTGACTCCACGGCAGGATACGGAAGTTCTGGTAGAGGAAGTGCTCCTCGAAGCCGGGAAGATGCAGGCGGGCAGCAGCAGATCCAGGATTCTGGATATGTGCACAGGCAGCGGCTGCATTTTGCTGGCTCTTTTGTCCGTTTTAAAAGAAGCGGAGGGGGTTGGAGCGGATTTATCCGAAGAAGCCCTTGCTGTGGCAGCAAAAAACAGCAGAGAGATGGGGATACCGGCTGTATGGAAAAAAAGTGATCTATTTGCAGATATCAGTGAAACGTATGACATTATCGTTTCCAATCCGCCTTATATAGAGAGTCATGTCATTGACAGCCTGATGGAGGAAGTAAGGGACCACGAACCGAGAATGGCCCTTGACGGGACCGCGGATGGTCTGTACTTTTACAGAAGGATATCATGTGAGGCGGGGGATCATCTGAAGCCCGGAGGGATTCTGGCTTTTGAGATCGGATATAACCAGGGCGGCCCGGTGCGCCTTATGCTGCAGGATGCCGGATATACAGAGATAAGAGTAGTGAAGGACCTGGCAGGCCTTGACAGGGTGGTGCTGGGAAGAAAGAAACAGGAGGAACACCATGTTTGATAAGTTAGATGATATTTTGATTCGTCTGGAGGAGATTTTAAATGAGTTAAATGAGCCTACAGTTGCGAATGACACGGCGCGCTTCCAGAAGCTGATGAAGGAACAGAGCGATCTGCAGCCCATAGCGGACGCGTATCGTGAATATAAAAATTGTAAACAGACAGTAGAAGACAGCCTTATGATGCTGGATGAAGAGTCAGACCCGGAGATGCGCGAGATGCTCAAAGAAGAACTCTCAGACGCCAAGAAGCGTATTGAGGAGCTGGAGCGCGAGCTGAAGATCTTACTTCTGCCGAAGGACCCCAATGATGAGAAGAACGTTATTGTGGAAATCAGAGCAGGTGCAGGCGGAGACGAGGCAGCGCTTTTCGCGGCGGAGATCTACCGTATGTATGTGAAATTTGCGGAGTCCCAGAACTGGAAGACAGATATGATGAGCCTCAATGAGAACGGCATCGGCGGTTTCAAAGAGGTCACTTTCATGATCAACGGAAAAGGCGCTTATTCCAGGCTGAAGTATGAAAGCGGTGTACACCGCGTCCAGCGTGTGCCTGAGACAGAGAGCGGCGGCCGTATCCATACCTCCACCATAACGGTGGCAATCATGCCGGAGGCAGAGGAGATTGACTTCCATCTTGATATGAATGACTGTAAGTTCGACGTATTCCGTGCTTCCGGAAACGGCGGCCAGTGTGTCAACACCACAGATTCTGCGGTACGTCTGACCCATATCCCCACAGGAATCGTCATCTCCTGCCAGGATGAAAAGTCACAGCTCAAGAATAAAGACAAAGCGCTTAAGGTGCTTCGTTCCAGACTGTATGAGATGGAGCTGGAGAAGCGCCACGACGAGGAGGCAGAAGCCAGAAGAAGCCAGGTGGGTACCGGGGACCGCTCTGAGAAGATCAGGACCTATAATTTCCCCCAGGGACGTGTGACAGATCATAGGATCAAATTGACACTGCATCGTCTGGACGGTGTGCTGAACGGTGATCTGGAAGAGATCATAGACAGTCTTACGGCTGCAGACCAGGCGGCTAAGTTGACGAAAATGAATGATAAATAACATAAGACAGCCGTTGTGCTGTGAAAAATGGGGCTGCTGCACCGGTGAATAATAGGTGTAGCAGCCCCATTTTATAATTGTACGGTGTTTTAAAATGCGAACTTACATTATTTTCCATCTGCCTGTCAACTATTCTTTTTTATTTTTATATCTGTTATAATCAAATTATATATAATGTAGAGGGCGGATGATAAAATGAAAATTAAAATGAAAAACTGGTTTTATAAACTAAAGTTATATCCATCTTTGATGCTGACCTTCAACAGTATCTTTATATTGGCAGTTCTTATAATCTTAGCCACTTCGGCAATCATAACAGGTAAAATAACCGTGAAAAACTATTCAACATATGCTTCGCAGTTCATTCAGGACCTATCAAGGAATGTGGAATATATTACAACTGATGTAGAGAATAAATCACGATTTATTCTTTCAGACTCCAGCATCCAAAATATGCTGACAGCAGAACATCAGAATCCCTCCTATAATAATATTTTGCAGCAGGCTAAGGAGGAAATCACCAGATTGATTATGGAACAGGATTATATTGAATCACTCTCTGTTTTTGATTTAAACGGAAATGGTTTTACAGTTGGGGATAGTCCTTCTTATATCAGCAATCTGTCAGTATGGAAGAAACAGAGCTGGTACCCTGATGTGATTCAGAAAAAAGGGAATTTTATATGGGTAAGTTCTGATTTTAGTGGAATCAGAGAACAGAAAAATAAAATTTTGTTTGCCAGAGTGATTAATAAAAGAGACACTGTAGACGGAATTGGAATTCTCATGGTTGTTCTTGACAATGAATATCTGTCTAAAATGGTAGATAGCCTGAGCAATCCTGCTATAGGGGAATTTTATATATATGGGGGTGAGAGCGAGTTATTGTTTGGACCTGAAACAGAAAATCAGGAAGTACAGGAGTTCATAAGCGAAATAAAAGCTGCAGAAAAAGAAGAAATAGACAGTAAAAGAAATGGAAAATATTTTGTTACAGGATGTTATGACACTCACATGGAATGGAACTATTTGTGTGTAGGCATGGTGAGTGCTGTCCTGAGCAGTCAGTGGATTAATATCCTAATCGTGGCGCTTGTCACATGTTTCGTGATCATCATTGCCTCTTACATATACAGCCGGTTTTCGCATGGCGTTACGCGGGAGCTTCAAAATCTGAATGAGATTATGGGGCGCGCAGAGGACCAGAACTTTAAGGAAGAGATTAAAATCAGAAGGATTGATGAGTTCATTCAACTCGGAGATGCGTACAATAGGTTGATCAACCGCATACATATTCTTGTAAACGAGGTCATGAGGGAAAAGTTAAATGCAAAGCAGGCCCAGCTTGAAAACCTGCAGGCACAGATCAATCCTCATTTTCTCTATAATACGCTGGACTGCATCAGTTGGAAGGCAATGGCAAATGACCAAACAGAAATAGCAGAAATGATTCAGTGCCTTTCCAAAATGTTCAGGTTCAGTTTGGGCAGGGGAGAAAAAGAAATTGAGCTGTCAAAAGAAGTGGAAAACACCAGAAACTATCTCCTGCTGCAGAAAAAAAGATTTGAGGATAAGCTGGTATACCTTATTGATATACCGGAGTCTGTGATGAAATACCGGGTTATCAAATTTTTTCTTCAGCCGTTGGTGGAGAACAGTATCCTGCATGGCATTCAGTCAAAACCTGAAAAAGGATATATTGGTATCTCAGCCGAGGAAGAGGATAGAGAACTGGTGATTTGTGTCTGGGATAACGGAACAGGAATCGATGAGAAACAGGTTGCTGTGCTGCTGGACGGAAATACCTATGATAACAGCGGAAAAAGGCACAGACATGGCATTTATAATGTAAATGAACGATTGAAAATGCGTTACGGGGAAGACAGCGCATTGAGGTTCGAGAACCGGAAAAATGGAGGGACGAAGGTCACTATACGGATTCCTGTAGACAAACTGAGGCAGGACGATTAGGGAAGGAGCAGAGGAAGCAATGTATCAGGTGTTATTGGTGGATGATGAGCCTGTGATTCTGAGAAACATAAGCAAAGTCATTGATTGGGAAAAATTCGGGTTTTCTATCTGTGCAACGGCAGAATGTGGAGAGGAAGCATGCAGATTACTGAAGGAGTACAGGCCGAACCTTGTGATAACCGATGTGATGATGCCGCAGATGAACGGTATTGAGCTGGCAGAATTTATAGGAGAAAATTACCCAAAAACAGAGGTTATCATAATCAGCGGATATGATGAGTTTGATTTTGCCCGTTCTGCCATGCGGGCAGGGGTCATGGAATATATTATGAAACCCACTAAAAAAGAAGAGCTGGAGCAGGCTCTGCAGAAGGTCTATGAAAGGATTCAGAGAAAAGCGGACCTGGAGAGAAATATCAGGGAACTCAGGGAAGAGGCAGAGAAAAATATTCCCATACTGAAAAACCAGTTTTTTAGTGAATTGGCAGATAAAATTATTCCAGAGGGGCAAAACCTGATGGAGAGTCTGAAGTATTATGGTTCAGAACTGAAAGGAGACCCATTCAGACTCTGGTGTTTTGATTTGGACCGGGAAGAAATTTGTGACACTATACCTGAAATGCGTGAACTGTTGTGGGTACAGTTGAGGATGATCATCAGAGAAAATACCAAAGGGCTGTTTGTCAGTGATTCTTTTGTAAAGGGAAAGCATTTGCTATATGTAGTTGAGGATTCTGATACACTGCCGGAGGGAAAATCCATGGAGGAACTGCTTGAAATTATACTGAGTGAGTTCAAAAATCTTACAAGAACTAGTTTGTCCGTGGGAGTCAGCTGTGTATATGAAGATTATCATAAATTATATATGGCGAGAAAGGACTGTGAGGCGGCTCTGGAGGAAAGATGCAATCTGGGAGAGGGAAGCTGTATTTTCTATGATGAGGTCAGAGTATTTTCAAATGAAAGTGTGGAATATGATCATGAACTTATGAACCAGATATGTATGAAACTCAGGGCTTTAAATAAAAAAAGTGCAGTTAAGCTGATTGAAAAAATATATGTGGAGATGAGAGAAAATAAAGCCATATACCAGCAGTTTTACAGCCAGACCATTCTTATCTTAACAGAGCTGTTTAATATCTCTCCGGATGAGGAGAGAAAGAAAAAAATCAGGGAAGTGATCGCTGCGCTTAATGACTATAAAACAGGCGATATGCTGAGAGACCTTGTTCTGGAAATTACAGAGGAGACCGTGGATGAAGCGGCAGCAGATTCGGCGGGAAAAAACAGGGAGATTATGGGGCAGATTGTACATTATGTGGACGAGCATCTTGGAGAAGAAATCTCCCTCGCAGATGTGGCTGACGCTGTTCATCTGAGTAAAAATTATTTGTGCAGTATATTTAAAAGAGAACAGGGTGAGACGTTCTTTTCTTATCTTACCAAAGTCAGGATGGATCGTGCGAAGCAGCTTCTGCGGAGGACGGAACATAAAGTTTATGTAATCGCTGAAATGGTGGGATATACGGATTATCCTTACTTTTCGCAGGTGTTTAAAAAACATACGGGAATTACCGCCGGTGAATACAGAGAAATTTATGCCGGTGAATAAAACCATGGGAAGAATAAAATAGGTTGCAGTTTTACAGAAAATGTAAGGCTGCAGCCTATTAATATATATAAAATAAAATGATGAATATATTTAACGCAGTCGGAATATATTCTATATTTTTCGTTAATCTGTAATGATAGAATCTAAACATAGATAAAACACGAATCAAGGAGGTAAGAAAATGGGAAAGACGAAAAAAATAAGTATGTTGTTGGGAATAACAGCAATGATTGGAACGCTGGCGGGATGCGGAGGCAATGATGAGGTAAATGATGCGGCTGGTAATGAAGGCAGTAAATCGGAAGCCAATGCCGAAATATCTATTTTGGTACATTTTGATCCGGAAACGGACAATCCCGCAAAGTTAGACAGTTTTCAGGAGGCTGCGGATAAGCTTGGTTATAAGATCAATATCGAGCGTGTGGACGATGCAACTTATAAAACAAAAATCAGGGTTATGCTTCAGGCAAATGAGCTGCCGGATTTGTTTTATACATGGGGAGGTTCTTATAGTGAACCTTTTTTAGCGGCGAATGCCCTTTATCCTTTAGAAGATGCGATTGAGGAATCCGGTTATACACTTTATGATACCTATGCACAAAAGGACGAGAATGGTCATAACTATGTTGTGCCCACAGGGGCCCTGGAATCCTACTGTCTCTTTTATAACAAAGCAGTTTTTGAAGATATGGGCAAAGAGGTTCCTGCAGACTGGGAGTCATTATTGGATGTAGTAGATGCGTGCAATGCCAAGGGAATCGGGGCCATGGGACTTGGAGATAAAGATCGATGGGAAGGCGACCTCTTTTATAATATGATGGTGGTGCGGGAAGATGCAGATGCATTTGCAGACGCTATGAAAGACGGAGGTACTTTTACCAGTAAACCATTTGTGGAGGCTGCGGAAAAGGTGGAGACACTGATAGAAAGAAATGCATTTCAGACCGGTTATATGCAGGCAACACCATCAGAATGTGTAGAGCTGCTGAAAGCTGGAAAGATAGCAATGTATCCTACGGGTTCCTGGCAGGTATCCGCACTGCAATCTGATGAGAACTTAGGATGTACGGTATTTCCTAAAACAGGGGCAGAAGATCCATATCTATCCTGCTGTGGAAATGCTGCGGATGCGGGAATTGCAGTCAACGCGAATTCAGAGAACAAGGAAGCAGCAGCCAAACTGGCAGTGGAATACTCCAAGATTTTGAATGACCACCTTGCTGAAAACGGAGAGCAGACCTATTTTGAGACAGACATTGAAGAGGCCGGACAAACAGAAATGATGAAAACATATATCGAGAATTTCAAAAAAATGGAGAAAACACAGTTGTGGTGGTTCACATATCTGGATACTGCAATCGGTGAGCCTATGAGGGATTTATCCCAACAGCAATTTGCTGGCGAAGTGGACGCAGATAACTTTATCAAGCAGCTGGAAAGCATAATCAAAGGCGGATGATATAAAAGAAGTGCAGGGCTGTCCTTAAAATGAGGACAGTCCAGTTTGAAGGGGGAAGAAGAATGAAAAAAATGTTGTCCAACAAACCTGTTATTGCGCTGTTTATGATTCCGGGACTTCTTATATTCGCTTTTATTTTTGTTTATCCCATTTTGTATACCGTAAACCTGAGTTTTACATCATGGAAGGGAATCGGTCCGAAGGATTATGTGGGACTTCACAATTATATAAAACTATTTTCCAGTGACATGGTTTTTAGAAAAGCGCTTCTAAATACGCTGGTCATTCTGATAGTTGCAGTAATTGGGCAGTTAGTGCCAGCACTGTTTTTTGCCATGCTTTTATCAAGTATGAAAAAGAGAACGCGCTTTTTCAGAATCGCGTTCTTCATACCTGTGCTTTTATCTACCACAGCAATTGCGCTTATGTGGCAGAAAATCTACGATGTAAACTATGGACTTTTAAATGAATTTCTAAGAGTTGTAGGCTTGTCAAATTTTCAGCATGAGTGGCTGTCGGAAAAAGGTACCTGCCTGATCGCAGCCATTGTTCCGGTTATATGGCAGTGGATTGGTTACCACATGATTATTCTCTACGCGGGGCTAAAGGCAATCCCGGAACAATATGAGGAGGCAGCAAAACTGGACGGAGCCAATGGTTTTCAGGTAACATTCCGTGTTATTATTCCAATGCTTCGGGATATATTAAAAGTCTGCCTTGTGCTTGCTGTGGTGGGAAGCATTAAGATTTTCGACAATATTTATGTTATGACTGCAGGTGGTCCTTATAATCTTACAACAACCATAGCGATTCATATGTATAAGGAATCATTTTTGAAATTTAATTATGGTTATGGCAGTGCCATTGCAGTAATGCTCTGTGTGGTATGTATTGGGGTTTATCTGCTGATCAACAAGGTTATGTCAAGGGAACCCATGGAATATTGACAGGAGGAAATGGCAATGAAGAAGAAGAATACAGTCAAAATCATAATTTTAATAATATTTTCAGTGATTCAGATATTTCCGCTTCTATGGCTTATTAATTTTTCTCTGAAAAATAACAGTGAAATTTATACGGCCAGCTCATTAAGGCTGCCGGAAACTCCTGTATTTGGCAATTATGCGGAGGCATGGCTGAAAGGAAATGTGGCGGAATATTTTTTGAACAGTGTGCTGGTTACTTTTGTAAGTGTAGCCATCACAGTTGCGCTGAGCTGTATGATGGGATATGCGATCACGAGAATGAAATGGAGGGGAAGCAATGCCGCATTGGGATTCCTGATGCTGGGGATGATGGTTCCCATACATGCAACCCTGATTCCTCTGTTTTTGATCATGCAGAAAGCAGGACTGCTGAATACACATTGGTGTATCATTATCCCATATATAGCCGCGGGTCTGCCGCTGGCAGTGTTTATAATCAGTAATTTTCTCAGAAGTATCCCTCATGAACTGGAGGAGGCTGCATTTATTGACGGATGCGGTGTGATCAAATCGTTTGTACATATTATTATTCCGGTACTGAAACCGGCAGTTGCCACTGTAGCTATCTTCACCTTCATGAGCAACTGGAACGAGTTTATTATGGCATCCACTTATCTGCAGACTTCTGAACTGTATACCCTGCCTATTGGTCTGACTGCTTTTCGAGGCGCCTATTCAACTGCACTGGGCCCCATGGCTGCGGCAATTGTCATAACGTGTATACCGCTGATTCTGTTTTATTGTATCTGCAGTGAGCAGGTGGAGAAAAGTTTTGCAGCAGGAGCTGTGTTAAAGTAAATAAATGTAAAGGAGATTAAAGACAATGCAGACATCAAAAGAATGTGTACTGAATGCCATAGAGGGAAAAGGACCTGACAGAATTCCCATCTGTCTGGATTTTGATTCAGACGCTTTGAATCAGGCAATCACAAAGGATATATTGAAGGAGTACGATGCGGACATTTACATTGTATCCAGCTATGATCCTGAATTTGTACCTGTTGCGGAAGGATACAGCCAGTGGGGATATAAGATGGAGACCTTTGGAGAGACTATGGGGGAGGTAAAGAATCCGCCTCTGGAGTCCTGGGATAATTTCGAGAACTGGAAAAATCATCTGCCGGATTTCACAGCGCCCAGCAGATATACAGAGGCCAAAAGGCTCAGGCAGCTTTATCCGGATAAGTTTCTGGTAGGGGGGCTTGGCATGATGATGGAAGAAATAATCAATCTGCGGGGATATGCCAACTGCATGGTGGATTATTATGAAGAGGAAGAAAATATAAACCGATTGATCGACTGTCTCTATGAAGTGGGAAAACAGATGGTGGACGGTTATGCTGAGGCCGGTATGGATGCTGTTATGGCATGGGAGGACTGGGGGCTGCAGAGAGGGCCTATGATGTCATACGGAATGTGGGAAGAGTATTATTATGACAGGATGAAGAGTTTTGTGGATTACATCCATAAAAAAGGAATGAAATATTTCCTTCACTCCTGCGGGCATATTACATACCTTCTGGACATCTTTGTTGAATTTGGTGTGGACGTGATTCAGATGGACCAGCAGATGAATATGGGCTTGGAACTGCTGGGCAAATGGAACGGTAAGATATGTTTCCTGTGCCCTGTGGATATCCAGCATAGTGTGCAGATGACAAAGGAGGAGATGGGCAGCTATATCAGGGATATGGTACAGGCTCTGAGTACGGAAAAAGGAGGCTTTATGTACAAAGCTTATCCGCAGCCGGCGGCAATCCATATGACGGAAGCACAACTGAGACAGGAAATTGATTTTATGAAAAACTGCTGATGTAGCAAAGAATTAAAGTGGAACTGCCGGGCAAAAAGTATGGGATGATACTTTTTGCCCGGCATATTTTATTATGAAGAAAAAAGAGATATGCTGCTGCCTGCACGATAATTCCAGGTTGTATATGACAACACATCTATGATACAATAGGAAGCATAATCAGAGTTGCTTCCTGTTACCATAAGGAAAATGACATTGCATTTCCCGGTAAATTGTAATATATTATGGAAGTAAGTATTTTATGGTAAGAGTGGTAATTGGTATTCTGACGCCTGATCTCCAGGCGGACAGACTGGTAACATATAGAATTTATAAACGAGGAACGGGAGAAAAATCATGAAAAAAACAGCACTGGTAATCATGGCAGCCGGAATCGGCAGCCGCTTTGGAAAAGGAATCAAGCAGCTTGCAAAAGTGGGGCCGAGCGGTGAGATCATCATGGATTATTCCATTCACGATGCCCTGGAGGCAGGATTCAACAAAATCGTATTCATCATCAGGAAAGACATAGAGGAAGAATTCCGTGAAGTGATCGGAAACAGGATCGAGAAGGTGGCAGAGGTGGAATATGTATTTCAGGATCTGCAGGACCTGCCCGAAGGATTTACCTGCCCGAAGGAGCGCACAAAGCCATGGGGAACCGGACAGGCCATCCTGGCAGCCAGAGAAGTGCTCAAAGAGCCGTTTATCGTCATCAACGCAGACGATTACTACGGCAAGGAAGCTTATGTAAAGATCCATGACTATCTGGTGGAAGAGCATGAGGATACAGGTAAGCTGGATATCTGCATGGCCGGATTTATTCTGGAGAACACACTGAGCGACAACGGTTCTGTGACCAGGGGCATTTGCTCTCTGGATGAGAATAAGAATCTGGTGGGAATCGCGGAGACCTACAATATTAAGAAGACAGAAGAGGGTCCGGCCGTGGAGACAGAGGACGGCGGCCTTTGTATGCTGGACCCCAAGAACCTGGTATCCATGAATATGTGGGGGTTGACACCTGCATTTTTAAGAACACTGGAAGAGGGTTTTGTGGAATTCTTAAAGGAATGCGGTCCGGAGGATTTGAAGAAGGAATATCTTCTTCCCACTATCGTGGATAAGCTCATCAAAGAGAACAAGGCAGATGTGGCTGTGCTCAAGACACATGACACCTGGTTTGGCGTTACATATCAGGAAGACAAGGAAAAAGTAATGGAAGCTTTCGCAGATCTGGTAGAGCAGGGCGTATACAAAAAGGATTTATACGCATAGACAGGCAGTGCCGCAGGCATCCGGATTCCACAATAACAGTGACAAATCACAAAAAATGTGATATTTTATAATACGGTAACGAAAAGATAAAGAAATTGGACATTTGTATAAGGAGTCAGTTATGGGAAAATATTTTGGAACAGACGGTTTCCGCGGGGAAGCTAACGTAAACCTGACAGTAGAGCATGCATTTAAAGTGGGACGTTTCCTGGGATGGTATTTCGGACAGGAGCATAAGGCGCAGATCGTGATCGGCAAGGACACCAGAAGAAGCAGCTATATGTTTGAATATTCACTGGTTGCAGGTCTGACAGCGTCCGGCGCAGATGTATATCTTCTGCATGTGACCACCACACCCAGCGTTTCCTACGTTGTGCGCACAGAGAACTTTGACTGTGGTATCATGATCTCAGCCAGCCACAATCCATTCTATGACAATGGAATTAAGATCATCAACGGCAACGGACAGAAGATGGAAGCATCCGTTGAGGAGCAGATCGAAGCGTATATTGACGGAAAGGTACCGGAGCTGCCTCTGGCAAAGAGAGAGGATATCGGCCGCACAGTGGACTTCTCCGCAGGAAGAAACCGCTATATCGGATATCTCATCTCCATTCCGACACGTGCCTTTAAGAATAAAAGAGTGGGCCTTGACTGCGCAAACGGCAGCGCATCTGCCATTGCAAAGAGTGTATTTGATGCGCTGGGTGCCAAGACCTATGTGATCCACAATGACCCGGACGGAACCAATATCAATACAAACTGCGGTTCCACACATATTGAGGAACTGAAAAATTTTGTCAGGGAAAATCATCTGGATGTGGGCTTTGCCTATGACGGAGATGCTGACCGCTGTATCGCAGTGGATGAGAACGGCGATGAAGTGAACGGTGACCTGATCATGTATGTATGCGGAAAATACATGCAGGAGCAGGGCAAGTTAAACAACAACACCATTGTCACCACCATCATGTCCAACCTGGGTCTTTACAAAGCCTGCGAGAGAGAAGGCATTGCATACGAGAAGACAGCCGTGGGCGACAAATACGTCTGCGAGAATATGATGGCAAACGGCCACTCTATCGGAGGCGAGCAGTCCGGCCACATTATCTTCTCCAAACACGCCACTACAGGTGACGGCATTCTGACTTCCCTGAAGCTGATGGAAGTCATCATTGAGAAAAAACAGCCTCTCAGCATGCTGACCAAAGAAGTGAAGATTTATCCGCAGGTACTGAAAAATGTGCGGGTATATGATAAGAAGGAAGCCAGAGAGAATCCGGAAGTGGTGAAAGCCATTGTAGAGGTGGAAAAAGCCCTGGGCGATGACGGAAGGATTCTGGTGCGCGAGAGCGGTACAGAGCCTGTGATCCGCGTAATGGTGGAAGCAGCTTCCAATGAGATCTGTGAAGAAAATGTAGATAAAGTGATTGCTGTCATGAGGTCTGAGAATCTGATCGTACAGTAAACGAACGGGGAATTTATTTGTGAAGGGAAAATTTATTGTTCTGACAGGATGCATCCTCTGTCTTATGGCAGGATGCGGAAAAGAGACACCCAGCTATTATGAACTGGGCGCGGAAGATTTAGAGGGGAAAAAATATCAGAGTGCCATCGAAAACTTTGAGCTGGCCATCGCCGAGGAGAAATATGAGGTGGAGGCTCTCAGGGGAGAGGGCATTGCCTATCTGAAAATGGGAAAATACGAAGAGGCACAGCAGGCTCTGGAAAAAGCCAGGGACCTGGCCGCTGATTCGGAGAAGGCCATGAGAGCCGACATTTTGGCATATCTGGCTGTGGTGCAGTACCAAAGAGGTGACTTTGAGGGAAGTGCAGCCACCTGCGACCAGATGCTGGATGTGAAGAACAGTAAAGAGGGATATTTCCTCAGGGGAACGGCCTATCTCCATCTGGATCAGTATGATAAGGCGGCATCCGACTTTGGAAAAGTGGCTGCAGATTCCAAAGAGTATAATGACTATCTGGAAATCTACCGTGTATACGAAGAGTGTGACATGAAGGCTGACGGAGAGTCTTATCTGGAGATGGCCCTGGATATAGAGGCCGGTGATGAGCGGGACCACTATGACAGAGGCCGTGTCTACTACTATCTGGAGGAGTATGATAAGGCAAAAAAAGAGCTGACCACAGCCTACAATGACGGATATAAAGAGGCAGCCATTTATCTGGGCAAGGTATACGCGGAACAGGGCGATACGGCCAATGCCCGGGCAAATTATAAAGAGAGCCTGAGTGAGCAGTCACTGCAGGCAAAAGCTTACAACGGTATGGCTTACTGCGATATCCTGGACGGAGACTATGACAGTGCCCTCTCCAATATTCAGAAGGGACTGGACACGGGGGACCAGGACGAGAAACAGGCACTTCTGTTCAATGAAATCGTGGCCTATGAAAAGAAGATGGACTATGCGTCTGCAAAAGAAAAAATAACCGCATATCTGGAGGCTTATCCTACAGATGAGAGAGCAGTGAAAGAAAATTATTTTCTGGAGACAAGGTAAAGAAACGCCGGATTTCCGATATATCAGAACAGAGTATGGCATAATACTCTGTTCTTTTATCTTTTTATACAGATAAAATCTGCTGCTGCATACAGAGGCGCCGGATACAGCGCTGCGGGCACCGGCAGAAAAATGAACACAGGAGGCAGGTTATGAAGAAGGTATGGCAGATATTCATCAGAGACTGCAGAAGGCTGCTGCGCAACCCCGTAGCAGTGATCGTGGCAGTAGGGATCTGCATCATTCCGTCACTGTACGCGTGGTTCAACATTGCAGCCAATTTTGACCCTTATGCAAGTACAGGGGATATCAAGGTGGCAGTGGCAAACAGTGATAAAGGCGCAGAGAATGAGCTGACAGGGAGACTGGATGCAGGCGGTGAGATTGTCAGCAATCTGAAAGAGAACGATGCGCTGGGCTGGGTTTTTACAGATGAGAAGAAGGCAGTGGAGGGCGTAAGATCAGGAGAATATTATGCAGCCATTGTCATTCCGGAAACCTTCAGCCGGGATATGCTGAGCATTGTAAGCGGAGACTTCCACAGGCCGGAATTTACATATTACATCAACGAGAAGAAAAATGCCATTGCCCCTAAAATAACAGATACCGGGGCAGAGACTGTGGAGAAGGAGATCAACAGCACCTTCACTGCCACCGCGTCGAAAGCAGTGGCTGACATAATAGAAAAATCCACAGGCTCCCTGTCGGAGAAACTTTCCGGTTCCCAGGACAGTCTGCTTGAAAAGATCAGCCGCGTATCGGAAAATATCAGGGAATACCAGAATGGACTGGAAAAATTTGGGATCACTGCGGACAGTTCCAATGAGACCATAGAGGACACCAAAGGAACGCTGGACGCGCTGAAAGAGGCAGCCGGGGAGAGCAGCCGTGCCATTGACAAGAGCAGTGAAATCCTGGAACACGCAAGGACAGCAGCGTCTGAATTTTCCGCAGGGATGTCATCCGCTCTCTCGGAGGGGCAGACTGCGCTGGCGGATATAAACGCTGCGTCAAAATCCGCGATCGGTGAGATCAACGGAAAGATCCTAGAAATAAACGGCCAGGTGGACGGGATGATCACCAGAGCGGATCAGGCGGTTTCCCTGGGAGAAAGTGTCCTTGATAACCTTGTATCCTTTCAGGAAGCATACCCAACAGATGCCATGGCGTCTGTGATCGCCTCCCTGGAGGCTGAGCTGGAGGGACAGAGACAGGTCGTTTCAAGTCTCAGACAGGGGAATGACAGTATCGGCAGTTCTGTGGAGACAGCATCCGGTGCCCTGACCCAGGTGGATTCCATCCTTCAGGAGGCAGGGGAGCAGTTTCTTAGTTCCAGGGATACCTTTGACCGGCAGGTTCTGCCGGGGATTAGCGGAAACCTGGATGCTTTTTCCGGACTGTCGGGCAGGCTTTCCGGCCTTCTGGACGGGGTGGAGCCGTCTGCGGAACAGGTAAAATCTGTTCTGGACGAGCTTGCTGCAAGCCTGGATGACATACAGGCAGTCCTGATGAGCACGGGAGACTCCCTTGACAGTGTGCAGAACATACTGGAAAACGCTCAGACAGATTTAAAGGCACTGGAAAATTCCAAATCCATGGAAGTACTTATGGATCTTTCCGGCATTGACGGGGAATCTGTGGCAGATTTCATGTCCTCGCCGGTGGAGGTGGAGACAAAGGAAGTCTATAGTATTGAAAACTATGGCTCTGCTTTAGCGCCCTTTTATACGAACCTGGCAATCTGGGTGGGAGGTATTGTTCTGATCGCCATTTTCAAGCTGGAGGCAGATAAAGAAAAAGTGGGGAAATTTTCGGCTGTACAGGGATATTTCGGGAGATGGCTGCTCTTTGTGGCTTTCGGAATCGTACAATCCCTGATCATATGCCTGGGAGATTTATATCTTCTCAAAATACAGTGCGCAGAACCGGCAGCATTTTTATTTGCCGGGGTATTTGCTTCTTTTGTGTATGTAAATATTATCTATGCACTGTCTATTACCTTCAAACATATCGGAAAAGCGATCTGTGTGATCCTGGTCATTGTACAGATACCCGGCTCTGCAGGGACATATCCCATAGAGATGACCCCGGGATTTTTCCAGGCGCTTCATCCCCTGCTGCCCTTTACTTACGGCATAAATGCCATGCGGGAAGCAGTGGCAGGTATTTATCGGTACCATTATCTGGAAGATATGCTGTGCCTGACCGTTTACATTCCCATAGCACTTTTGATCGGCGTTGCTGTGCGGCCTCTGCTGCTGAATTTAAATCTGCTTTTTGACAAGAAACTGGCACAGACGGACCTGATGCTCTGTGAAGAAAACGGGATACCAAATGAGAGGATACGCCTGTCTTCTGTGGTGCGTATGCTTGCAGGGCAGGAGGAGTTTAAGGCGCAGCTGTATGAAAAAGCGGCAGAATTTGAGATTGGCTATGAGAAGAGAATCAGACGGGGATTTTTGGCTATCCTTGTGATCCCTCTCATTTTCCTGGTGCTTATGTTCAGCATTGATTCCAAGATGGTCTTCCTGGTACTCTGGATCGCCTCCATAATAGGCATTGCGCTTTATCTCATCTGTCTGGAATATATTCATGAGAGCCTGAACCGGCAGATGCGGCTCAGTAAGATGAGCAGGGAGGAACTGCATCAGGTACTGGAAAGTAAGAAGGAGGGCAGCAGCAAATGAAAAATATATGGAAAATTTTCCGGGCAGATGTAAGCCATATTAAAAACAATGTCATTGCGCTGATCGTCATTCTGGGACTCACGGTTGTGCCTGCCCTCTATGCGTGGTTTAACATAGCTGCAAGCTGGGACCCCTACAGCAATACAGGGGGGATCCGGGTGGCTGTGGCAAACGCGGATGAGGGATATGAGAGCAGCATTGTTCCTGTCAAGATCAATATGGGAGATACAGTCATCTCAAGCCTCAGGGCAAATGAGCAGATGGACTGGGTCTTCACTGACAAAAAGAAAGCAGTGGAAGGTGTGAGGTCCGGAAAATACTATGCGGCGATCGTCATACCGAAAGCATTCAGCAAAGATATGATGACAGTCTTTTCCGATGATGTGACACACTCCAGTCTGATCTATTATTCCAACCAGAAGGAGAATGCCATTGCACCCAAGGTCACGGATAAAGGGGCGGACTCCATACGGACGCAGATTGACGAAATCTTTACAAAGACGATCAGCCAGATTGGACTGGATGTGATGAATTCCCTGTCCTCCTATTTGAATCAGGACGGCACAAGGACCATGATCGGAAATCTTGCAGGAAATACAAAGAACAGCGCGGATGATTTGAGAGGGCTGGCTTCCACCATGACAGCATTTTCGGATATGATGGATTCCATGCAGGGGATTTTGGATACCACATCCTCCCTGCTGAAGCAGTCCGGAGAGAGTACAGAGGCCGGGCTGGATGTACTTAAGGATACCGGGGAGGGCATGGAGGGCCTGAGCAGCAGTCTTTCCGGAACCACAGAGGTTATCAGCCAGGTACTTGAGGACAGCGGTTCCTATTACCAGGCTGTCTCCCAGGTGATCGATGAAACCTTTGCCTCCATGGAGGATAATTCCCAGAATGCAGCATCCAGCCTTTTGGGACTGTCTGATGTGACCCAGAGTGTGATTGACAAATATACGGATTTCAGGGACAGCCTGGCCGCTGTCCGGGATGCCCTTCCCGTGGGAGGAGAGCTTCTGAATCCCCTGATCAGCAATATGGAGGAACTGACCGCAGGACAACAGGCATTAAAAGATAAACTGGATGAGACGGCAGGAAAGATCACAGATACGGCTGCGGATATAGGCACATACCATGGCCAGCTTCAGCAGATGGCGGATGACAGCGTACAGCAGATATCGTCTGAACAGAGTGACTATGAGGAAAACCTGCAGGCAGAGCTCGGGGAACTTTTCGGAACCCTGGGTGATACAGGTACATCTGTGGCAAATGTGATGGAAAAACTGGATGACAGCCTTTCCGGTCTTGGCAATATCTCAGACAGTGCCTCCTCGGACCTGGCAGAAGTGAGAAAAGCGCTGGACACCTCAGCTTCCCTTCTGACAGAGGCTGCGGATAAGATTGAGAGCGTGTCAAAAACACTGGGGGACGCTGTGGACAGCCAGGATTCGGATGTGCTGAAAAATCTGATCGGCAGCGACCCGGCATCTTTAAGTTCGGTGTTGGCAGCGCCTGTGAAACTCAACCGCACGGCTGTGTATTCCGTGGAGAATTACGGCTCCTCCATGGCGCCTTTCTATTCCTCCCTGGCAATCTGGGTGGGCGGAATCGTGCTGGTAGCCATGATGAAGGTAAACGTCTCCAAAAAGACCACGGACAGCCTGAAAAATGTGAAGGAATACCAGATGTATCTGGGCAGGTATATTCTGTTTTTCCTCATGGGACTTCTGCAGAGCGGACTGATCTGTCTGGGAGACCTGTATTATCTTGGAATCCAGTGTGAGCATCCGTTTTTGTTCGTGCTGGCCGGATGGATGGCAAGTGTGGCATTTGTGAACCTGATCTATACCCTTACGGTTTCTTTTGGGGATATCGGCAAAGCCATATGTGTGGTGCTCCTCGTCATCCAGGTGGCAGGCTCCGGCGGAACCTTCCCCATAGAGGTGGCGCCTGCGTTCTTTAAGAAAGTATATCTGTTTTTGCCCTTTACGCACAGCATGGCTGCCATGCGGGAATGTATCGGCGGATTATACGGAAATACCTATTGGACGGAGATGGGCAGACTGGGACTTTTCCTGGCAGCATCCCTGCTTTTGGGGCTGGTACTCAGAAAGCCGGTGATTCGTCTGAACCATGCATTTATGGAAAAACTGGAAAGTACGAAAATTATGTAAGGGTAAAACGAAGGAGGATGGAACGTGGAAAAGATTTTGATCGTGGAGGACGAGGAAGAGATTGCCTGCGGGCTGTCCTCTCTTTTGAAGAACCAAGGATATGTATGCGATGGCTGGGACGGAAGAGGAAATGCAGTGGAGATCATAAGAGAAACAGCTCCTGACCTGATCCTGATGGATATCAATCTGCCGGGGCAGGATGGATTTGCTCTGTGCAGGGAAATCAGAAATGCCTGCTCCCTGCCTGTTATCTTCCTCACAGGCCGCAGCACCTCCATGGACGAGCTGGAAGCACTGCAAAGCGGCGGGGATGACTTCATCACAAAGCCCTATAAGGCACCCATTCTGCTGGCGCGGATTCAGACTGTGCTGCGCAGAGTAAAAGGCCCGTCAAAGCCTGCGGTGCTTCAGTATCGGGGCATCACTCTTGACCTGGGGGCTGCCCGGCTGACTTACGGAGAAAAAAGCCTGGAGCTTGGCAGAAATGAGCAGAAGATATTACACCGGCTCTTTGAGCATGCCGGAAATATTGTGAGCCGGGAGGAACTGGTGGATTATCTCTGGGAAAACCAGATTTATATTGATGACAATACACTCAGCGTAAATGTGCGCAGACTCCGGGAGAAGCTGGCCTCCATAGGTCTGCCCGGCCTGATACAGACAAAAAGGGGGATGGGGTATAAGGTATGAAGTTCAGAGAGTTTTTGGGGGACAGGACAGGCGTAGTGCTTTTGCAGCTTGGTGCAGCCTGGGCTCTTTTTGTGTTTTTAACAGCGCTTGGGGTACAGTCAAGGGAAGCAGCCCTGCTTCTCATTACCTGGTTCGGGATTTTTGCTGCCTGGACCGGGTTTTCTTTTTACAGGGAGAAGAAATATTTTACAGAGCTTATGGATACGGTCAGGGAAATGGAAAAACCATGGCTGGTCACAGAAATCTTAAAAGTACCGGATACCTTTGAGGGAAAGAAATACTGGGAAGCCATGAGAATTTCCATGAAGGCCATGGAGGAGCAGGTGTCTGAGGCAGAGCAGAAGCAGAGGGCATACCGGGAATACGTGGAAAACTGGGTCCATCAGGTCAAGCTGCCTCTCACAGCGGCACAGCTTGTATGTGAAAACGAGAAAAGCAGAGAGAACCGCCGCATCTTAAAAAGCCTGGAAAACATAGACAGGGAGATTGAGCAGGTCCTTTATATGAGCCGCATGGAAAATCCGGAGCAGGATTACATCATACGAAGGATAACAATGGAATCCTGCGTGGCCCGGGCAGTTGCTGCCGACCAGGAGACGTTCAGGCAGAGAGGCGTAAAAATTGAGACGGAAGGTCTGGAGACAGAAGCCTGTACGGACAGCAAGTGGCTGACTTTTATGCTGCGTCAGGTACTGTCCAACAGCCTGAAATACATGGAGGAATCCCCCTGTATAAAAGTCCGGGCACGGCGGAAAGAAAATACCGTGCTCTTAATCGTGGAGGACAACGGATGCGGAATCCGTGAAAGCGAGATGGGAAGAATCTTCAACAAAGGGTTCACGGGCAGCAATGGGAGAAAGAACAGGGAATCCACAGGGATGGGACTGTATATCTGCAGGGAGCTCTGTAAAAAGCTGGGGATGGCTGTCCGGGCGGAATCTGTATGGGGGGATTATACAAGGGTCGTATTTGAGATTCCCATAGCGGAACAGGCATCTGTGATGTCTGTTCATAAGGTATGAGGGCCGGCCAATGCATCCTTTGCCTCATCTTACGAATATGTAAGATAACATTCGGTAAAATCACAGGTAACCTGCCCTCCTGTTTTCTATAATAGAGGAGTAAAAGGAACACTTGTGCAGTTGCCAATGGAAGAAGAAAGGCAGGGAATGGAATATGGCGGAAGTTCTGAGAGCGGAACAGATAGAAAAATATTACGGTACAAAGGATAATCTGAAAAAGGCACTGGATGGTCTGAGTTTCCGGGTGGAGGAAGGGGAGTTCACCAGTATAATGGGGGCTTCCGGCTCAGGCAAGACAACACTGCTCAACTGCATTTCCACTGTGGACTGTGTGAGTGCAGGGCATATTTATCTGAACACAGGGAAGCAGGGGCCTTCCGGGATTATGGATATCACTGCAGTGGAACAGGGAGCACAGGCAAAGTTCCGCAGGGAAAATCTGGGGTTTGTGGTACAGGATTTTAACCTTCTGGATCGTCTGACCATTGAGGAGAACATTGCCCTTCCCCTGGTTTTGCTGGGACTGCCGGCAGAAAAGGTGCACGCCAAAAGTGTGGAGATGATGGAGCGGCTTGGAATCGGGGAAATTGCCTCCAGATTTCCTTACCAGGTATCAGGAGGGCAGAAGCAGAGATGTGCCTGCGCGAGGGCGCTGATCAAAAAGCCGAGAATCCTTCTGGCAGATGAGCCTACCGGGGCGCTGGATTCCCGCAGTTCCCGGCAGCTTATGGGGCTTCTGGGGGAACTGAACCGGGAACTGCAGGTGACGATACTCATGGTGACCCATGATTCTTACTGTGCCAGCTTTGGAAAACGTGTCCTTTTTTTGAAGGACGGAAGAATTTTTAATGAGATCGTCCGCGGCAAAAAGGAACAGCAGGAGTTCTATGAGGAGATCCTGCAGGTACAGTCCTTTCTGGGAGGTGACGTGTCATGCTGAGAAAACTTTCAAGGAGGAATGCGCTGCGCCAGATGCGGGATTATGCGGTGTATCTTCTGACATTGATCCTGTCTGCGACATTGATGTATTCCTTTCACCTGCTGGTGTTTTCAGAGGAGATAAAAGCCATTCTGGGTGAGTGGTCCATGATGCCTTTTATCATTATTTTTATCAGTGTTATCATTGTACTGATCCTGGGCAGGCTGGTGAGCTATATTACGGAGTTTATATTCAGGAAAAGAAGCCGTGAGTTCGGGACTTATATGATGCTGGGCATTGAGAACCGGGAGATTGCCGGAATGTTTGCCCGGGAGAGCATAACCATAGGAGCCGCGGCATGGCTTGCAGGACTGGTGGGAGGTACTTATTTTTACCAGATCTTAAAGGCCATGGTGATGCACTTATTTCTGCGGCCTTTCCACATGGGGCTGGAATTTTCATGGGGAGCGTTTTGTCTGACCAGTGTGTACCTGGTCTGTATCTTTTGGCTGTCAGGCAGAAAGGTAAAAAAGAAAGTAATGGCAGTCAGCATCCGGGAACTGCTCTCTATGGACGCGGAGAATGAGAAGGCGCCTTTAAAGAATAAGAAACAGAAGAGGATACTTTTTCTGCTCTCCCTGCTCGCTTTGCTGCTGGGATGCTGTTCTTTTGGGGCACTTCTGTACTGTGAGATCAACAACGACGCCGGGGGTGCGGCAGCCTTATTCGGGCTGTCCATGATCGTGCTTTCCGTGTTCGGTCTCTTTATGAGTTTTCCTGTGGTTCTGGAACAGAAGCTTAATAAAGTGAAATGGAAATACAGGGGCAGGAATCTGGTTCTGGGGCGCATATATTCAGGAAAGATTCGGAATCTCAGTCTGACCTTTGCCAGTGTCAGCATTTTGTTTCTCCTGGTATTTCTGGCAGTGAGCCTGGGGTTGTTTTTTAACAGGCGCGTGGATGGCCGGGTGAATGAGACGGCATTTGACTTTGCTGTAGGGTCCCTGTACGGGCAGAAGGATCTGCAGCCTTTTAAAGAGTATGTACAGAAGGAAATACCGGAAGCTGCCACTGCCGATTATCAGGTATACACCTCCGGCAGGCGTGATTTCGGCGCGTATTTTTCCACGGAAAATATGGGGAAATTCATGGCATTTTCCCACATGGACGCCATGGAAAATGACTGTTATATGGCAATGTCCGTGTACAAAGAATTAAGAGATATGCTGGGTATGGAGAAGGTAAATCTGGAGGAAGACAAGTATTATATGCACTGCAGCGGCTTTGCAAAAGAAAAGCTGGAGCGGTATGCCGGTACCCGGGCGCTGACAGGAAGCGGCCGGAGCATTCCGGCCGGCACAGACAGGGAAAAGGACGCGGCACTCTCCTTTGGCGGGGCATTCACAGGTGCGTTTTTCCAGCAGGAATTTTTCGGGAATGGGAGCTACTATCTGCTGATTGTGCCGGACCGGGTGGTCAAAAACATGCAGGTGATAGAGGAACTCTATGTGGGAGTGGCGCCAAAAGAGCTCTCCATGGAAGTATACAAGGGAATCGCAGCCATAGCGTGGGAAAATCAGATGCATGTGACCGGCAAGGCGGAAATCCGGGAGAGCGGGGCCTCTATTGTCATGAGTCTTTCCTTCCCTCTGTTTTATCTGGCATTTATCCTGCTGGCTGCGGCGGCAACTATCATGACTGTGCAGATACTGAGTGATCTGGAGCAGGAGCGGCAGCAGTTCCGTATACTTCAGGAATGTGGCATGGATAAGTCAGAACAGAGGAAGATTCTGCAGAGATATTTTGCCGTCTATTACTCCTTCCCCGTACTTCCCGCCGCTGTGGGAGGAGCCGCAGTGTATATGGCGATCACAGGCAGCGTCAACTGGGATGCGTACCAGGGAATGACGCTGGTAGGATTTGGAGAGGGAATAGGTATCCTGGGAGTGACGGCGGGGGTGTTTTTCAGCATCTATCTGGTTTACTGTCTGAGTGCGTATATTTCTTTTAAAAAGGCAGTTTTGTAAAAAAGAGTCCGGCGTTGACGATATGAAACATTGGGCATTGTGATTTTTTTGATTTTATGCTACAATAAACGCATACAAAATTTAAAAATTGTATGCCGAAAGTTGGTGCCTGTTTGAATAAAAAGGAAATTGTACGAAATATAATAAAGGAAAAGGGCGGTATTGTAAGAACTTCTGATTTTCTTGCAGCCGGTATGAAAAATTATGAGGTCGCCGCACTTTGCAGAGAAGGAATAATAGAACGAATCCGGCATGGATATTATCAACTTCCTGATAATACCATGATAACAGAAGAACAGCTGATTAAAGAACTGCTCCCTCAGGGAATTATTTGTGTCGAATCAGCCCTTTTTCATTATGGATATAGTGACTTTGCCCCGCGCGAGTGGTCGATTGCGGTGCCGCGAACGGCAGTCAGGACAGTTAAGCGTGTGCAGGAGATATCCATGAAAACCTATTACATTCAAAGAGAGTTTTTAAATCTTGGCAAGACGATGGAAAACTTCAGCGGTATTTCTTTGCCTGTCTATGACCGAGAACGTACACTTTGTGATTGCTTTAAATATCGCACAAAGCTTGATAATGAACTCTTTAATAAGGCAGTCAATGCTTATGCGGCAGATGAGAAAAAGAATCTTGCCAATCTTTCCAAATATGCGAAAACAATGCGTCTTTACACAAAAGTAATGAATGTAATGGAGGTGCTGTTGAATGGCTGATGTAGCTGCGTCTGTACTTGCACGCCTTAAAAAGATTGCCAAAGAAAGCGGGAGAAGTTACCAACTTTGTCTGCAGCTCTTTTGCCAAGAGGAGTTTCTGCGCCGTTTAGAGAAATCGAAATACGCGGAAAATCTTGTATTAAAGGGCGGACTTTTCATCTATTCGCTTACCGGTTTTGACAGTCGTGTTACCGTAGATGTAGATTTTCTGCTTCAGAAAATTCCAAATACACCGGAACAGTTGAAAGTGGTGCTGGAAGAAATCATTGCTTCCCCTACTGAGCATGATTTTGTGACTTTTGAAATCAAAGATGTTTCACCAATCGCTCTCGCAAAAAAATATGCGGGTATCGGAGCTTCAGTCGTGGCTTATATTAAAAACACTCGCACGCCATTTGGGATTGATTTCGGTGTGGGAGACATAATCGTACCAAAACAGGAAAAGCGCAAGATACCGACGCAGCTTCCTGACTATAATGCACCTATGATCAATACATATTCACTAGAGACAACTATCGCTGAAAAAATTGATGCAATCCTTAGTTTAATGGAGTTTTCCAGCAGAATGAAAGACTATTACGATATATATTATATTGTAAATAAGTTTGATTTTGAAGGCAGAGTGTTGTCAGAAGCATTGCACAGAACTTTTGTAAACCGTGGACATACGTTCAGTATAAAACAGTTTGAACAGGTTATGGGATTTGGCGATGATGCGGCAATGCAGAAGAAGTGGAAAGCTTTTGTCCGTAAGATCAATACCAATACGGATGATTATGGCACCGTTCTGGAAACAATAAATGTATTTCTTGCCAAACCATTTGCCGCGGCAATAGAAGGTATAGAATATACAGCAGATTGGTCTGCCGCAAAGGGAGAATGGCAAGAAAGTTTGCCGGAGATCTGTAAGTGAAATATAAAGGTATTGCTACATAACAGCAGTCAAAATTCAAATATGATTTCATAAGGGAACAGTGGGAATAATTAGGAATACAGATACAAAAATGTCGGCGGAAGTGTCATCCATCTGCCGGCATTTTGTTTTTCAATTTGGACTATAGATGTCTTCTGCTGGATTCTTTTTTCATACCTTCGGAGATAAGAAAGAGAGAAATAGTACATATAATCCAAAAAAGTTACATGTACTTAAAAACCTGAATGCCTTATGATAGAGCAGAAACAATGAATTTTAGGAAATTTTCAGCTTATCAACAGGAGTGAGACATATGACAAAATTTGAACCGGTTTGGCTGACTATCCCTCTGTTTGACGGCATAAAACCGGAAAAGCCTTATCACAAAGAACACCAAAAGCGCACCATGCAGGTGTTTCCGGTGCAGAATCTCCATGTTCTTGCCCGCTCAGATGTGGAGACAGAGGGGAACGGAGAGAAGTATCTGCTGCGCATATCCGCAGATGATTACTACAAGCTGTGGGTCAACGGCAGATTTGCAGGACAGGGCCCTGCCCCGGCGTGGCCGGAGAAATATTATTACAATGAGATAGATATTACAGAATTTCTGCATCCCGGAAAAAATGTGCTGGCAGTACATCTCTATTATCAGGGACTTATCAACCGTGTGTGGAACAGCGGGGACGGACGCTTTGCCCTTACCGCACAGCTAATCTGCAGAAGTTCGGAGGAATGCCTCCCCCTTTCCTGGAAATACAAAATATCCGAGGCCTATATAGGGGAGACAACAGGCTATGAGACGCAGTTCTTGGAGAACTTTGACAGCCGGCGCTGGGATGCGGACTGGAATCTTGCCGGGTTTGATGACAGCCGGTGGGAGCCTATGATAAAGGCAGAGTGGGCAGACTATACTTGTGTCAGACAGCCCACAAAAATGCTGGCCGTATACGAGAGGGCACCGGAAACAGTAAAAAAAGAGGAAGGCTGCTGGTATGTGGATATAGGCCGTGAGATTACAGGCAGTCTGCGGATCAAAGCCTCAGGTCCGCCCGGAGCGGAAGTGGAGATTCTCTGCGGGGAGGAGCTGCGCAAGGACGGCAGTGTCCGCTGTGACATGCGCTGTGGCTGCACATACCGGGAGATATGGACACTGGACGGCGGAATCTGCGAGCTGGAGCCGTATGACTACAAAGGATTCCGATACGCGGAAATCCGTTTTGGAAGCAGCGTAAAGATTCTGGAAATCCGCGCCCTGATCCGTCATTATCCCATGGAGGATTCCCTGTGTACACTGAGGACCACGGAGGAAAAACTGGCGGGTATATTTTCCCTGTGCAGAAATACGGTAAAATACGGCACTCAGGAGGCATATCTTGACTGCCCCACAAGAGAGAAGGGGCAGTATCTGGGGGACGCGGTGGTCACGTCACGTTCCCAGGTGTGGCTGACGGGAAAGACAGAGATGCTGAGAAAATGTATTGACCAGTTTGCCCTTACAAAAGACATCTGTCCCGGCCTTATGGCAGTGGCTCCGGGGGCATTTATGCAGGAAATCGCTGATTTTTCCCTGCTGTGGTCACAGCTTCTGCTGACAGACTATGCATTCACCGGGGACAAGGGATTTCTGAGAAAATATTATGATACTGCCAGAGGTGTTGTAAATTATTTTTCTGTGTATGAGGACAAAAGCGGGCTTTTAGACCGGGTGTCAGAGAAGTGGAATCTGGTGGACTGGCCTGAAAATCTGCGTGACGGGTATGATTTTACCCTGAGCCGCCCGGTGGTGGCAAAAGGCTGCCACAATGTCATCAATGCTCTGTATGCAGGGGCATTCAGGGCGTTGACAGAGATAGAGCGGATTCTGGGAATACCCGCATCCTGTTCCTTTGAAAAAATACGGGCTGCCTATATAGATGCTTTTTATCGACCGGACAGAAAACTGTTTGCAGACAGTAAGCAGAGCGGACACTGTTCTCTCCACTCCAATCTGTACGCGCTGTATTTCGGGCTGGTACCCGGGGAGGCAGCGGACCGTGTAGCGGATTTTCTGGAGGAAAAAGGGTTCTGCTGCGGTGTCATGCCAAGTTATTTTGTTCTCAAAGCTCTTGCGGATGCAGGACGTTATGAGAGCGTATACAGGCTTCTGGTCAATGAAGGGGAACACGGCTGGGTCAACATGCTGCGGGAGGGGGCTTCCGCCTGTTTTGAGGCATGGGGAAAGGAACAGAAGTGGAATACCAGCTTATGCCATCCCTGGGCCACAGCGCCTGTCAGTATTTTGATCGAGGAACTGGCGGGGATCCATCCGGACCCGGGAGAGCATAATGGATACAGGTTTGAACCACATATTCCGGATTCCATAAAAGAATTCTGCCTTACCGTCCCCTTTGGAGGAAAGCAGTTGAAAGTGATAAAGGAGGATGGGAGAATCGCTTTGTATCAAAAGGGTTACTGTTAACACGCCACTGTCCCGCGAGGTGTTTTCAGGCCGCAGGCATGAAAATCCCGAGGCAGCCAGCGCGATATGGAGCAGAATGCTCCATATCTGTGCATCGCGAAGCGTGTTACTGGGCACGCAGTGAACAGTAACTCAACAGGAATCATGCGGCAGCTTTTTTCATTCAGCTATTGACACAAGAGATATGTAAGTGTATAGTGTGATGTATAGAGATACACACTAAAGGGGTGAGTCATGAAGATAACAATATCAAACACGGCCAACGAACCGCTGTACCAGCAGATCATGGAGCAGATAAAGGAGAATATCCTGAGCGGTGAGCTGCAGGAGGGGGAGCTGCTTCCATCTATCCGCAGTTTTGCCAATGATCTGAAGGTCAGTGTGCTGACCATCCGAAGAGTCTATGAGGAGCTGGAAAAAGAGGGGTTTGTGGTCAGTCAGGTTGGACTGGGAACTTTTGTAAAGGCCGGTAACACAGAACTTTTCAGGGAATCCAAACGCAGAATGATTGAGGAAAAGCTTACGGAAGCCTTGAAACTGGCATCTATGCTGGATATCAGCAAAGAGGAGATCATGGAGATGCTGGACATTTTAAGCGAGGAGATTGGAAATGGATAATGTGCTGGAAGTAAGGAATCTAAGGAAAAACTATAGCAGGTTTGAACTTCAGGATGTCAGCTTTACCGTACCGGAGGGGTGTATTGCGGGATTTGTGGGAAACAACGGTGCCGGCAAGACAACCACCATCCGAGGCATCTTAAATCTGATACATAGAGACGGCGGCCAGGTGAATATTCTTGGAATGGATATGTATGGAGGGAAGGAGAGCGAACAGGAGATCAAGAACCGGATCGGTGTGGTTACGGATAACGGAGGCTTTTACGGAATGTTTACCTTGAAGGAGACGGCATCTCTTTTTGCTTCCCTGTATAAGAACTGGGACGATTCCGTGTATAAGGACTGGATACGTAAATTCTCCCTGAACGAGAAACAGAAGATACAGGAATTGTCAAGAGGAATGAAAGTGAAGTTTTCCCTGGCGCTTGCCATGTCACACCATGCGGAGTTTTTGATCATGGATGAACCCTCCAGCGGCCTTGACCTGCTCACCAGGGCACAGATCCTGGAAAGTCTCAGGGAGTATATGGAGCGGGAGGGCAGAGGTGTATTTTTTTCTACTCATATTGCGACTGATATTGAGAAGGTGGCAGATATTGTTATTCTCATTGACAAGGGCAGGATTGTATTCCAGAAGGAGAAGGATGCCCTGATGGAGGAATACAGGATCGCAAAGGGTGACAGCAGGGATTTGACCGGGGAGGCAGAAGAACTGTGCATCAGTCTTAGGAAAACCCAATACGGATTTACCGCTGTCACCAGCAGGACAGAGGAAATGAAGCGTCTGATTCCGGATGTGGTGTTTGAGAGGCCGGATATGGAGGAGATACTGATGGCATGTATGGGAAAGGGGAGTGAAGAGTATGGTAAGAGCACTGTTTATGAAAGATGTCAGACTCGTTAAAAAGAATCTTTTGATCATGCTTGTGATGATTATCGGTATGCCGGTTTTCCTGAACTGGAGACTTGATGCTCAGATAGATGTGGGGGCTGTGCCGCTTCTGATGATAGTCAACATTTTGGGATTGATATTGTTTGGAAATATTTGTACGGAAGAGGAAAAATATCCCGGAGGTGAAGTTATACTTTTATGTGCGCCCTGTTCAAAGAAAATACTGGTGGCTGTGAGGTATTTGATCATGACCTTGTTTTTTCTGCTCTGCACAGCGGGATATGAGGCAGTCTGTCTTATCATGAATCGAAACGTTTTGCATGTATGGCAGATCATGCAGGCATTGTCTGTTTACATTCTGTTAATGGGAATTTTCATTCCCGTCGTATATAAAGTAGGAGTGGTAAAAGTTCAGTACTTACTTTCAGGAACCGTTGTGGTAGTGGGATTTTTCAGCTCTATGTTTACAAATTCCGCATTTTACAACTCTATGACAGACTTTCTGTATCGGAACCAGAACATGGCAGTGGCAGGATTTGGAGTATTTTGTATTGTATTTCTGCTGGCATCCTATATGATCTCTTCAAAAATATATGAGAGAAAAGAATGTGTATAGATGTCTTTATGGAAATTCAGGCGGATTTGCCGGCATGTGTGAAGCTGCATTCACGCTGCTGACAAATCCGCCTGGTTCTGTATTGGGGGAACATTTCAATTCTTATCATATTACCGAAAAGAAAACCATCATGGTACTGCGAGATGTTTTTGTGAAAAATGTCCCCTTGTCAGCATATAGAAAAAGCGTTATGATGATAAGACAGTTTTACAGATTATCTCTGCGGACAGCAGGAAGACAAGTTGACAGAGACATATTATAGGAGATTTTTATGCAGTTATACGATTTAAACGAAGCAGAGGAGCGTGTCATCCTGGTAGGCGTTCAGGAAGGGGACGGCGACGATACGGAGGAATCCGTGGAAGAACTTGCGGAGCTTACAAAAACAGCAGGTGCACTGGTGGTGGGAACGGTGATCCAGAAAAGAGAGCGGATCCATCCCGGTACCTATGTGGGAAAGGGCAAGATGGAGGAGCTGAAAATGCTGCTCACGGCGCTGGATGCCACAGGCATTATCTGCGATGATGAGCTGTCGCCGGTGCAGATGAACAACCTGCAGCAGGAGCTGGACTGTAAGGTGATGGACAGGACTCTTCTGATACTTGATATTTTTGCGGATCACGCCTCCACCAGCGAAGGAAAGATCCAGGTGGAGCTGGCACAGCTTCGCTACCGGGCAGTGCGGCTTGTGGGGCTGCGTAATTCCCTTTCCCGTCTGGGCGGCGGTATCGGAACCAGAGGTCCCGGTGAGAAGAAGCTGGAGATGGACAGGCGTCTGATCAAGGAGCGCATTTCCCAGTTAAAGCGGGAGCTTGAGCAGGTGAAGCGCCACAGGGAGCTTTTGCGCGAGGGCCGGAAAAGGGACCGTGTCATGACAGCCGCTATTGTAGGGTATACCAATGCGGGTAAGTCTACCCTTTTGAATACACTGACAGATGCGGGGGTCCTTTCTGAGGACAAACTGTTTGCCACACTGGACCCGACAACAAGAATGCTGGAGCTTTCCGGGGGAACCAGGGTCTATCTGACGGATACCGTTGGCTTTATTCGGAAACTGCCCCATCACCTGATCGAGGCATTTAAAAGTACCCTGGAGGAAGCAAAATACGCGGATATCATTCTGCATGTGGTGGATGCTTCCAATCCTCAGATGGAAGACCAGATGCGTGTGGTATATGATACCCTCCGGGAACTGGAAGTGACCAATAAAAAGGTGGTGACACTTTTCAACAAGCAGGATAAACTTTCCGGGGAACAGATCCTCAGTGATTTTAATGCTGACCATGTGCTGCGCATTTCTGCCAAAACAGGGGAGGGCCTGGAGCGGCTGAAAGAAGTGCTGGAAAAAATCGTGACGGAAGATCAGATCTATCTGGAGCGCGTGATTCCTTATAAAGATGCAGGGATTCTGCAGCAGATCCGCAAGTACGGACAGCTCATGGAGGAGGAGTATACAGACGGCGGAATCGCAGTAAAAGCAAGGGTTCCAAAGGATATTTTCGGACGTCTGTAGGCCGTGATCCCGACCGGTCAAAGGCCGCAGAAGAGCAACGCAGGAATTAATAATTTGATTAATAAAACTGCCATATATTGGAAAATTCAAAGAATGTTTACAATATATGGTAGTTTTTACGGTTGACGAAAAGTATAACCTTTGCTACAATAGACCTACAGCGTTTATACAGAGGCTATTCTCTGTGAATGCGAGGCGGGGCGGCAAGATGGTCCTGCTTCTTTACATATAAGGAGGAAAAGGAATGTTTCAGGTAGTAAAACGTGATGGGGAAATCGCAGAATTTAAGCTGGATAAGATTGCCGAAGCAGTCAAGAAGGCATTCGATGCCACGGAGAATGAATACAGCAGTGACATGCTGGATCTGCTGGCACTCCGTGTGACTTCAGATTTCCAGAAGAAAATTGTAAAGGGAAAGGTTTCTGTTGAGGATATCCAGGACAGTGTGGAGAATGTTCTGATTCAGGCAGGTTACTCTGATGTGGCGAAGTCCTATATCCTGTACAGAAAACAGAGAGAAAAAATCCGCAATATGAAGTCCACCATTCTGGACTACAAGGAGATTGTAAACAGCTATGTAAAGGTGGAGGACTGGAGAGTCAAGGAGAACTCCACAGTGACCTACTCCGTGGGGGGACTGATTCTGAGCAATTCCGGTGCCGTAACGGCCAATTACTGGCTGTCTGAGATCTACGATACGGAGATCGCTGAGGCACACAGAAACGCGGATATCCATATCCATGACCTGTCCATGCTGACAGGATACTGCGCAGGCTGGTCCTTAAAACAGCTTATCAAGGAAGGTCTTGGGGGCATTGAAGGAAAAATCACCTCCTCCCCGGCCAAGCATCTGAGTGTGCTCTGCAACCAGATGGTGAATTTCCTGGGAATTATGCAGAATGAATGGGCAGGCGCCCAGGCATTTTCCTCCTTTGACACGTACCTGGCACCTTTTGTCAAAACTGACAACTTAAGCTATCCTGAGGTGAAAAAATGTGTGGAGTCCTTTATCTACGGCGTCAATACACCGAGCCGCTGGGGTACCCAGGCACCCTTCTCCAATATCACTCTGGACTGGACCGTACCGAATGATCTGGCAGAGCTTCCGGCCATTGTAGGCGGGGAAGAGATGCCGTTTAAATACAAAGACTGTAAAAAAGAGATGGATATGGTGAATAAAGCTTTCATTGAGACCATGATCGAGGGAGATGCCAATGGACGCGGTTTCCAGTATCCCATTCCCACTTACTCCATCACCAGGGATTTTGACTGGTCAGATACAGAGAACAATAAGCTGTTGTTTGAGATGACTTCCAAATACGGCACCCCGTATTTTTCAAACTATATCAACAGTGATATGGAGCCGAGTGATGTCCGGAGTATGTGCTGCCGTCTCCGCCTTGATTTGAGAGAGCTGAGAAAGAAAACAGGCGGTTTCTTCGGTTCAGGGGAGAGTACCGGTTCCGTGGGCGTTGTGACCATCAATATGCCGAGGATCGCATATCTGGCAGAGGATGAGGAAGATTTCTTCCGCAGACTGGACCATATGATGGATATTTCAGCCCGTTCCCTGAAAATCAAGAGGGATGTGATCACAAAACTTCTGGACGAGGGACTCTACCCGTATACCAGAAGATATCTGGGAAGCTTTGAGAATCATTTTTCCACCATCGGTCTTCTGGGCATGAATGAGGCCGGCTTAAATGCCAGATGGCTGAAATGCGACATGTCTGATGAGAGAACTCAGGAATTCTCCAAACGTGTGCTGAACCACATGAGAGAGCGCCTGAAAGATTATCAGGAAGAGTACGGTGATTTATACAACCTGGAAGCAACTCCGGCAGAATCCACCTCCTACCGTCTGGCAAAGCACGACAGAAAACGCTGGCCGGATATCAAAACAGCAGGAAACGAAGGGGACACACCGTATTACACCAACAGCTCCCATCTTCCGGTGGACTACACAGCGGATATTTTCGATGCCCTGGATATTCAGGACGAACTGCAGACTCTGTATACCTCCGGTACCGTATTCCATGCGTTCCTGGGAGAAAAGCTGCCTGACTGGAAAGCCGCTGCTGCTCTTGTAAGAAAAATAGCGCAGAATTACCGTCTGCCATACTATACACTGTCACCTACATATTCTGTCTGCAAAGACCACGGTTATCTCTCCGGCGAACATTTTATCTGTCCGAAATGCGGTAAGAAGGCTGAGGTTTACAGCCGTATTACAGGCTATTACCGTCCGGTGCAGAACTGGAATGACGGAAAGAGCCAGGAGTACAAGAACCGCACCGTTTATGATATTGCCCACTCAGATTTTAAGGGTAGCACTAAAACGGTGACCATGACAGCAGAGGATGTGAGGATAGAGGAGACCAAGACAGGACAGATAACGGCAAAATATCTCTTTACCACAGAGACCTGCCCCAACTGCAAGATCGCCAAGCAAATGCTGGAAGGCGAGGACTACGAGCTGGTGGATGCGGAGAAGAACCCGGAGCTGGCACGGAAATTCGGTGTTATGCAGGCACCGACCCTCATTGTCATCAATGGTGAGGAGACAAAGAAATATGTCAATGCGTCCAATATTCAGAGATACGTGGACGAAGATTAATAACAGAGACCCGGTCTGAACGCCGGGTCTTTTTGGTATAAAAAGATGAATTTTTGCTTATCTTGTCGGAGCCTTTGCGTTGACAAGATAAAGAATATTCTTCATAATAGAAAGCAGATAGAGAAAGATTTCTTTTGAAAACCAGAAAAAAACTCCGAAATGGGGGCCTGGTTATGAAAAAACTGCATTTCTAGTATACCATTTCTATAAATTTCTTGGCAGCGTCAGGCGGGGGTTCCCGTCTGGCAGACTGCATCTATAGATTACCCACCTGACCGGATTTTGCCATACAAAAAGACAGCCGGGATATCTCCCGGCTGCCTTCCGCATAAAAATATAAGTAAAAGAAAATATAGGGTAACTGTTCAGTCAGGTCTGCGCATTTACTGCGCTGACCGTGCAAAAGAGTAATGGCGGCAGGTATTCGCCCCATCGCGAAGCGATTTTTAATGGGCGAATACCCGTAACGATTCAGCTGGCTGAATCGTTACAATACAGGCTTATTTATTCTGGCTCTTTGCAGCCTCTGCCATTTTCATGGCGCGAACCTTCAGCGGCAGACCGAACAGAGTGATAAATCCATCTGCATCGTGGTGGTCATACAGGTCTCCGGTTGTGAAGGATGCCAGTGACTCGCTGTACAGGCTGTACGGAGAAGTGGTACCGGCTTTGATGATATTGCCTTTGTACAGTTTGAATTTCACTTCACCTGTCACATACTGCTGTGTGCTTTCCACAAATGCCTGGATCGCTTCGCGCAGCGGTGTGAACCATTTTCCTTCATATACAATCTGGGCAAACTGGCTGCCCAGTTTTTTCTTTGTCTCCATGGTATCGCGGTCCAGGATCAGTTCTTCCAACTGGTCATGAGCCTCCATCAGGATGGTTCCGCCCGGTGTCTCATATACGCCGCGGGATTTCATGCCTACAACACGGTTTTCCACGATATCAATGATACCGATACCATGCTTTCCGCCCATGGCATTCAGCTCTGTAATGATTTCGGAAACCTTCATGGATTTTCCGTTCAGGCTTGTGGGAATACCTTTTTCAAAGGTCATGGTCACATATTCCCCTTCATCCGGAGCTTTCTCCGGTGTTACGCCGAGAACCAGCAGGTCATCATAGTTGGGCTCCTGTGCCGGGTCTTCCAGTTCCAGTCCCTCATGGCTGATGTGCCATAAGTTACGGTCACGGCTGTAGCTGTGACTTGCGTCAAAAGGAAGGTTGATGCCGTGTGCTTTACAGAACTCTATCTCATCCTCACGTGACTGCATGGTCCATACATCGGTCATACGCCATGGAGCAATGATCTTCAGATCAGGAGCCAGAGCTTTGATCCCAAGCTCAAAACGAATCTGATCATTTCCTTTTCCGGTAGCACCGTGGCAGACAGCAGTGGCGCCTTCTTTCCTTGCGATCTCAACCAGTTTTTTGGCGATTCCGGGACGGGCCATGGAGGTACCAAGCAGATATTTGTGCTCATAGACAGCACCTGCCTGAACGCAGGGAACAATGTAATCGTCACAGAATTCGTCGATGATGTTTTCAATATATAATTTGGATGCGCCTGATAATTTGGCACGTTCGTCCAATCCGTCCAGCTCATTTCCCTGTCCGCAGTCTACACAGCAGCAGATAACTTCATAATCAAAATTTTCTTTCAGCCACGGAATCAGTGCTGTTGTGTCCAGTCCGCCTGAATATGCTAAGATAACCTTTTCTTTCATGATAAATTCCTCCTGTATTTTCCTTTTTCTATGTACCGGAGCATATCCGAATCTGCATTCCCGCAGCCCGTGTGCCCCGTTCTAAAATTTTGTATTTGCTTTCGACATGATTTACTATACAACAACTTTAATATTTATGCAATAGTAAAATGAAAAAAATGTAAAAAAATTTTATGTATCATTTTACCTGATATCAAAGTTTCCTTAATTAATATATGGAGTAACAAATGTATGTGTCAGAAAAAAACTGGAAAATTTCTCAAAAAAAGGCTTGCATATTATACAGAAAAGATGTATGATTATGCAATCGAGGGAAACTTTTATGCATCATGCTGCAGACAGGATAAAGCTTTACTATGCAAAACAACTGGAGTATGATAAAGGTATACACAAGCGGCCAAAGCGCTGCGGAAATGAAAGAAGATAAAGATTACTTAAGAAAGGTTGTTGAAGAACATGATAAAAGCAGGAATCATCGGGGCGACCGGCTACGCCGGCGGCGAACTTGTCAGATTACTTTTAAATCATAAAGAAGTGGAAATCAAATGGTACGGTTCCAGAAGCTACATAGATAAAAAATACTACGAGGTCTACCAGAATATGTTCAAGCTGGTGGATGACAAATGTATGGATGACAATATGGAGGCCCTGGCCGACGAAGTGGATGTGATCTTCACAGCAACACCCCAGGGCTTATGCGCGTCTCTGGTGAATGAAGAGATCCTCTCCAAAGTAAAGATTGTGGATCTGAGCGCAGACTTCCGTTTAAAGGATGTGAAAGTATACGAGGAGTGGTACAAAATCCAGCATAAATCCCCGTCCTTTATAGAAGAAGCCGTCTACGGCCTCTGTGAACTCAACCGGGAGGACGTGAAAAAGGCCCGCCTGGTGGCAAACCCGGGCTGTTATACCACATGCAGCATTTTAACCTGTTATCCTCTGGTAAAAGAAGGTCTGATCCGGCCGGAGACACTGATCATTGACGCAAAGTCAGGAACCTCAGGAGCGGGCAGGGGAGCAAAGATTGACAATCTCTACTGTGAAGTCAATGAAAATATCAAGGCATACGGTGTGGCAACCCACCGTCATACACCGGAAATAGAAGAACAGCTTGGGTACGCGGCAGGCAGGGCGTTCTGTCTGAATTTTACCCCCCATCTGGTGCCCATGAACAGGGGAATCCTGGTGACTGCCTATGCCTCCCTGACAAAGGACGCAGACTATGACACCATCCGTGCAGCCTATGAAAAATATTACGGCAGTGAGTATTTCATCCGCATCCTGGATCAGGATGTATGCCCGCAGACGAAATGGGTGGAGGGCAGCAATTTTGTGGATGTGAATTTTAAGATCGACAAGAGAACAAACCGCGTGATCATGATGGGCGCTATTGATAACCTGGTAAAAGGTGCGGCAGGCCAGGCGGTGCAGAATATGAATCTGATGTTTGGATTTGAGGAGACAGAGGGCCTGAAGCTGGTGCCCATGTTCCCGTAAGTGATAGGAGGACGAAGCAGATGAAAGTTATTAACGGCGGCGTGACCGCAGCACAGGGATTTCAGGCAGCGGGAATCGCGGCGGGAATCAAAAAAGGAAATGCCAAGGACATGGCTATGATATACAGTACAGTACCCTGCAAAGCGGCCGGTACTTTCACCACAAATGTTGTAAAAGCAGCTCCTGTCAAATGGGACCAGCAGATTGTCTATCATGCGCCGGCAGCGCAGGCGGTTGTCTGCAACAGTGGGATCGCCAATGCCTGTACAGGGGAAGAGGGCTTTGGATACTGCAAAAAGACAGCTCAGGCGGCGGCCGAGATTCTGGGAATCCCGGAAGATTCTGTGCTGGTGGCTTCCACAGGCGTGATCGGAAAACAGCTTCCCATGGATATTCTGGAAGCAGGCGTGAAGAAAATGGTGCCCCTGCTCTCGGAAACGGCAGCAGCAGGCACCCTGGCCGCGGAATCCATCATGACTACAGACACCGTGAAGAAGGAAATCGCGGTGGAGACGGAGATAGACGGAAAGAAAGTGACCATCGGCGGAATGTGCAAAGGCTCCGGCATGATCCATCCCAATATGTGCACCATGCTGGGATTTGTGACCACGGATGTGAATATCAGCAAAGAACTGCTCCAGGAAGCACTCAGCGACAGCGTAAAGGATACCTACAACATGGTTTCCGTGGATGGCGACACCTCCACCAATGACACGGTTCTCCTTCTGGCAAACGCACAGGCACAGAATGCGGAGATCACAGAAAAAAATGAAGATTATGCAAAATTTACAGAGGCTCTTGGCTATGTAAATACCTGGCTGGCAAAACACATCGCAGCAGACGGAGAGGGCGCCACCGCACTGTTCGAGGTAAAGGTGATCCACGCCGAAAGCAAAGAACAGGCAGTGACCCTGAGCAAATCCATCATCACCTCAAACCTTACGAAAGCCGCTATTTTCGGGCACGACGCCAACTGGGGACGTATCCTGTGCGCCATGGGATATTCCGGAGCGCAGTTTGACCCTGAAAAAGTGGATTTATACTTTGAGAGCGCAGCGGGCAGCCTGAAGATCATAGAGGACGGCGTGGCAACCGGATACAGCGAGGAGGAGGCCACAAAGATCCTGTCAGAAAAAGAAGTGACTGCCATTGCGGATATCAAGATGGGGGATGCCGAAGCTACCGCATGGGGATGTGACCTGACATATGACTATGTAAAGATCAATGCGGATTACCGCTCATAATACATAATGTCTCAAAGACGGAACAGTTACACAAATATTTGACGGAGGATATAGAGAAATGGTGAATCAGAAATATCTTGATAAAGCGGAGGTGCTGATCGAGGCGCTCCCGTACATACAGCGTTTTAACAGGAAAGTCATTGTTGTAAAATACGGCGGAAGCGCCATGGTGGATGAACAGCTCAAACGCGACGTGATCAAGGATGTGGTACTTTTAAAGCTGGTTGGCTTTAAACCCATCATTGTCCACGGCGGCGGCAAGGAGATCAGCCGCTGGGTGGGTAAGGTCGGAAAAGAGGCAAAGTTTGTAAACGGCCTTCGCGTGACAGACGATGAGACCATGGAAATCGCGGAGATGGTCCTTGGAAAAGTGAACAAGGAGCTTGTGACCCTGGTGCAGTCCCTGGGTGTAAAAGCAGTGGGAATCAGCGGAAAAGACGGCAGCCTCCTGAATGTCAGCAAAAAACTCTCCGACGGTCAGGATATCGGCTATGTGGGCGATGTAAAAACCGTAAATCCAAAGATTCTCTATGATCTGCTGGAAAAGGATTTCCTTCCCATCGTGTGTCCGATCGGCCTGGGAGATGATTTTGCCACTTACAATATCAATGCGGATGACGCGGCATGTGCCATAGCATGCTCCATGAAAGCGGAGAAGCTGGCATTCCTCACAGATATTGAGGGCGTGTACAGAGATCCGGAGGACCCTTCCAGCCTCATCTCCGAACTTTTTGTAAAAGACGCGAAGAACCTGATTGAAAACGGCAATGTGGGAGGCGGTATGATTCCAAAGCTGCAGAACTGCATTGATGCCATAGAGGAGGGAGTTTCCAGAGTCCATATTCTGGACGGCAGGATTCCGCACTGCCTGCTTTTGGAAATTTTCACAAATAAAGGGATCGGTACAGCGATCCTGAGGAAAGGCGAGGGGAAATATTATCATGATGACCAGGAGTAATGCATATATGGAACGGGCGGAGAATGTAGTTCTCCACACCTACAACCGTTTTCCGGTGGTTCTTGAAAAGGGAGACGGCGTCCGTCTTTACGATGTGGACGGAAAAGAATATCTGGATTTTGCAGCGGGCATTGCTGTTTTTGCTCTGGGCTACAACAACCAGGCATATAACCGGGCACTGAAAGACCAGATCGATAAAGTGATCCACACGTCAAATCTGTTCTACAATGTGCCCATGGTGGAAGCGGCTGAGAAGCTTACAAAAGCCTCCGGCCTTGACAAGGCGTTTTTCACCAACAGCGGCACAGAAGCCATTGAGGGTGCGATCAAGGTGGCCAGGAAATATGCCTGGCTGAAGGACAAGAAAACAGACCACGAGATCATTGCCATGAGGCATTCCTTCCACGGCAGAAGCTTAGGCGCTCTGTCCGTAACGGGAAATACTCACTATCAGGAGCCATTCAAGCCTCTGATCGGCGGTATTAAATTTGCCGACTTCAATGATCTGGAGAGTGTGAAAAGCCAGATCACGGAGAAGACCTGTGCCGTCATTATGGAGACTGTCCAGGGTGAGGGCGGCATCTACCCGGCAGAACCGGAGTTCTTAAAAGGTGTGCGTGCCCTGTGTGACGAACATGATATCCTGCTTATCCTGGATGAGATCCAGTGCGGCATGGGCAGGACCGGATGTATGTTTGCCTTCCAGGATTACGGCGTGGAGCCGGATGTGATGACAACCGCAAAAGCTCTGGGCTGTGGTGTTCCTGTCGGGGCCTTTGTGCTGAATAAAAAGACAGCAGAGAATTCCCTGGTACCCGGTGACCACGGAACCACATACGGCGGAAATCCTTTTGCCTGCGCGGCAGTCAGCAAAGTTTTTGACCTGTTTGAGAGTGAAAAAATCACAGAGCATGTAAAAGAAGTGTCTGCATATCTGGAGAAAAAGCTGGATGCCCTGACAGAAAAATATGATTTCCTCACAGCCAGAAGGGGAAAAGGCCTGATGCAGGGTCTTGTTGTCTCCGGCCGCCCGGTGGGAGAGATCGTGACAAAAGCCATAGAGAACGGCCTTCTTGTCATTTCTGCAGGAAGTGATGTTCTTCGTCTTGTACCTCCGCTTGTTATCACAGAGGCGGATGTGGATGAAATGATTGAAAAGCTGGAGAAAAGCTTTTTGCCTGACTGATGATTTTTTACGGTCAGCACAGGAAATGCGCAGACCTGCTGCATTCTTATAAAAGAGTGAGCGGACTGTCCGAAATGGATGGTCCGTTTTGCCATTTCCATAAAGATTCGCATAAAAACAGCCTATCGGGACATTCTAGTTAGAAAAAGGATGTGGAGGGATTTTTTATGTGGGGTCTTTTAGTTGCACTTCTGTCAGGTGCGCTGATGAGCGTACAAGGTGTATTCAATACAGCGCTGACAAAACAGACGAGCTTGTGGGTATCCACAGGATGGGTGCAGATCTCAGCGTTTCTGGTCTGTATTGCAGCCTGGCTCTTTACAGGAAGAGACAAGATAACCGACCTGGCAAGAGTGGATCATAAATACATCTTACTGGGCGGAGTCATAGGCGCTTTTATCACCGTAACCGTTATCCAGAGCATGTCTTCCCTGGGCCCGGCCCGTGCGGCAATGCTCATTGTGATCGCACAGCTTGCCGTGGCGTATCTGATTGAAGTATTCGGTATCTTCGGCGTGGAGAAGGTTGGTTTTGAATGGAGAAAGCTGATCGGCATGGCAGTGGCTATAGCTGGTATCGTCATATTTAAGTGGGAAACATGACAATGGAAGAACAGGAAAGACGTATTTTGGATGGCCGGCAGAAATTTCTGCCGGCCGTCTGCAAAAGCAGAGAACAGAAAATCGCTTTGGGATGGGCTGGATGTCTGTATATACGCAGACCTGCCTGGACTTATTACACAGAAGCTGCAAATCAACAGTTGAAAAAATGAATGGCCTAGATTAAAATAAAAGAAGAAACTCTGGAAAAAAACACCAAGGAATTACGAGAGTCCGTCAGGGAGAAAAATGAGGGAAGAGAATGTCATATAACAAGGCTATGATGGCACAGTTGAACAAGAAGATAGTGCTGGAGATGATTCGTACACAAGGCCCGATCAACAAAGCGGAGATTGCAAGGAAGGCTGAGCTGAGTATTCCTACAGTGATGAAGATCACAGAGGAATTTGAACGGCAGAATCTGGTGAAAACTATCGGAAAAGGTGAGTCTACAGGAGGAAAAAGACCTGATTTACTGGAATTTGTTTCAAACGCTTATTACATAACAGGAATAGATATCGGCCGCCATTACGTGAAGATCGTGATTATCGATATGGCGGCTGTCATTATGTCAAAGGAATGTTTTCCTACCACAGAGGAGGATATCAAAAAGCCGGAACAGTTTCTGGAAAAAATAGCATCCCATGTGGAGGCCCTGATCATAAAAAGCGGTATTTCCAAAGAACGTTTTATGGGAATCGGCATCGGTATGCCGGGCATTCTGGATTATGCAAAAGGGGATGTTATCTTCTCGCCTGATTTTAACTGGGTAAATGTGCCTCTGATGCGCATTTTTCAAAACCGCCTTCCGGATTTCAGGATTCTTTTAGAAAATGCAAACCGTGCTCTGGCAATTGGAGAATACACCTACGGTGCAGCAAAGAACGCAGAATATATATTATGCATCAATCTGGGGTACGGCATAGGAGCTGCTATTATTGAGAACGGAGAGTTACTGTATGGAAAAAGCGGAACCTGCGGTGAATTCGGGCATATGATCATGGAGTCTGACGGACCGCTCTGCGACTGCGGCAATCGAGGATGCCTGGAGGCGCTGGCTTCCGGCAATGCCATTGCGAAACGGATGGAGCAGGAAATAAAAGAGGGAAAGCAGAGTCTGGTCAGCAGAATGGTATCTGAACAGGGAAGAATAGAAGCAGAGATGGTGTTTGAGGCAGCCAGGGCGGGGGATATATTAAGCCGGAAAGTTATAGAGGAGGCAATGGAGTATGTGGGAATAGCCATAGCCAGCAGTATTAACCTGCTGGACCCGGATACGATCATTCTTGCCGGCGGTCTGACAAAATCCCAGGATTTATTTTTTGAGCAGATGCAGAAAACCGTTGAGAAATATAAAATGAAGTATACCGGAAAAAATGTTGTGATAAGAATTGGTACATTGGGAGAATATGCCACAGCCATTGGCGCTGCCACTATGCTGACAAGGCTGTTTATAGAAAAGGGCGGGGCGTTCTGAGAAGTCGGACGCCCCGCGAAGTTTTTCAGGGACTTTTCGGCGCCCGAATCATCTCTCCATAATTAATGTTAAAATGCACAAAAAGGGGTTGACAATGAAAGGACAGTACGTTATAATTCACATATAAAGTTAGTTAAGTTAATTAAGTAACTCCGAAATATGGAAGACATCTGAGCGTACCGGAAAGAAAAAAAAGATAATTTGTCTAAATATAGCGAAATTATTTTTTTTATTCAGTTAGTTAGTTAAATTAAGTAAGTTGGTAAGGAGCAGATAAAAGTGAAATATGATAAATTTGCAATGGCGCAGATGAACCGGAGTATGGTTTTTGATCTGATAAGAAGAAAAGGGCCTATCAGCCGCGCGGAGATTGCGCGGACTATCGGCCTTAGTATTCCAACAGTCATGAAAATAACAGAGGAATTTTCTCATAAACAGTTTGTGCAGGATGTGGGAAAAGGTGAATCCAGCGGGGGAAAGCGCCCGGAGTTATTGGAGCTGGTACCAGACTCGAAATATATTATCGGAGTAGGGGTAGGGCGCAGTAAAACCAATGTGCTGATGATGAATCTTGCCGGGGAGGTATTTATCCGTGAAATCATGGAGACTGGAGGCACAGCTGTGCCTGAGGTATGGATATCCAGGCTGATTCAGGTGATAGAGAATGTGATACGCGAGAGCGGACTGTCCAGGAAGCAGATATTAGGTATGGGAATCGGCATGCCGGGAATTCTGGATGAGAAAAGCGGAAAGGTTCTGTTTTCCCCTGATTTTAAATGGGAGAATGTTGACATGTTAACACCCATCCGTGAACGGTTTAAGATGGACATTACAATTGAGAACGCAAACCGGGCACTGGCTATGGGAGAATATTATTTCGGGGCAGGTGTGGATTCCAGAAATTTTCTGGTGGTAAATCTGGGACACGGAATTGGTTCTGCTATCATGCGGGAAGGGGAGTTTTACAGGGGAAGTTCAGGAAGCAGCGGAGAGATTGGCCATATCATCCTGGAGAAAAACGGGCCAAAATGTAACTGCGGCAACCTTGGCTGTCTGGAGGCTATCGCGTCGGGAAATGCTATCGCCAGAGATGCCAAGATCGCTGTATTGGAAGGCAATGCAACGAAAATAATGGAACTGGTTAATGAAGATATCAATCGTATTGAAGCGAAAACAGTATTTGAAGCGGCGCGTCTGGGGGATCGTCTGGCAATACAGATAACAGAACGGGCCATGCAGTATATTGGAATCGGACTGGCAAATTATATTAATCTGCTGGACCCAGACCTGATCATTTTATTTGGGGGTCTGACCAACGCAGGTGATATTTTTTTAAAGAAAGTAAAGGAAGTGCTTCGCGAGAGGCAGATGAAATTTGCAGGAAGGCAGGTGAAATTGGTTATTTCTCAGATGGGTGAGAACGGCACCGCAGTCGGATCCGCATCCCTGGTGCTGAAGAAGTTTATAAAATATGGGAATTAGATCCGGAAAAAATGTCCTAAGGGTACAGCAAAAATTATGGAGGTATTAATTATGAGTAAAGGAATGAGAAAGAAAATCGCAGTGCTTTTGGCAGCAGTTATGGCATCAGCAGGACTCTCTGCCTGCGGCGGCAATACGGACGCGGGCAGCGGAGGTCAGGATGCTGAAAGTAAGACAGAGACAAAGACAGATGAGGCAAAAACAGATTCTGAAAAGGAAGGGAGCGGGGAGGAGATCACAATCCGTCTTCTTACAAGAATGTCAGGCGCTGACAGCGGAACTAAGCTGAAAGAGGAGGTTCTTCAGGAATTTCAGGAAAAATACCCGGATATCACTATCCAGGATGAGAGTACGAATGACAGCAACAGCTTTACGAACCAGTTCAAAACAGATGTTGCATCCGGCAATGTGGCGGACATTATCCAGTGGCCCGGCATCAGTATCATGAAGGAATATGCAGACACGGGAGTTTTTCTGGACCTGACCGATTTAATTGCAGAGACACCGGATATCAAAGACAATGTGGATTCCACACTTCTTGATATGATGGAACTGTCGTCTGTCGGAACAGAGGGGACATACGCACTGCCCATTAACAATCAGATGGAAGTCTTCTATTACAACAAAGAACTGTTCCAGAAAGCAGGGATTGAAAAAGCACCGGAGACCTGGGATGAATTCTATGATGTATGCGATAAACTCAAAGAGTCAGGGGTCACGCCATGGGTTGTAGGTGCTACCAATGCATGGCGGGTAGTACATATCCAGACAGGACTTCTCTACAAGATGTGCGGAGTGGAAAAGGCAAAGGAACTGGGCGGAAGAAAAGCAAAATGGACAGATGAAGATGTAGTGGAAACGATTGCGTTTATACAGGACCTGGCAGACAGAGGAATCTTCGGGGAAGATTATCTGGGCCTTGATTATGAGACAGAAAAAGCTATGTTTGTCAGCGGACAGACAGCCATGTCATTTGACGGAAGCTGGAGGATCGCAGAACTTAAAGACATGGAGGACAATGTAGGTGTATTCCGCATGCCGTATTTCACTGACAGGGAAGAATTTAAGGACAATGATATTGCATATCCGTCACAGTTGGAATTGGGCGGTCACCTGAAGGATGAACCGGAGAAACTCAAATATGTGTGGGAGCTTGCCAGCATGTTTGCCAGCAAGGAGACCCAGCAGAGATATGCCTATGACTGCGGCAACATTCCAGTCAGAAATGATGTTGAACTGGAAACTGACAAGATGAGTCCTCTTCTTGCCGATCTGCTCACGATAAAGGAAAATGATGTTAAGGTATGGGGCAGTGATGCCTGGGCTTACGACACAGTGGCAGTATTGGAGGATATTGTGGGAGAAGCATTTATCGGCGCACTTACCGGAATGACCGCAGATGAAGCGGCAGAACAGATTCAAAGCCGGTTGGAAGCGGCTGGTTCAGGCCAGTAACCGGAAGTAACATCAGGCCGCTGCAGTTTGGCTCTGCAGCGGCCTTTTCAGAAAAGGAGGTACAGCAATGGAGAGAATAAGAAGGAATAAAAAGGCAGTGTTATGTTTTCTGATGCCGGGATTCCTTTTATATACAGTACTTTTAATGGTTCCTATCGGCGGTTCCCTGGTCATGTCCTTTTTTAAGTGGAATGGAATCAAAAATGTCCCCATGGTATTTGTGGGATTCAGTAATTTTAAGGCGGTTATTACAGATGCCATGTTCTGGCATTCCATCAAAAATATTATGTGGTTCATGGTGCTGACATTGTGTACGCAGCTTCCCATTGGGCTTCTGCTGGCGGTTATGCTCAGTGAGCGGTTTAGGGGATATCGTTTTTTTAAGTTTGCGTATTTTGTACCTCAGGTACTTTCCACAACCGTTATTGGTCTTCTTTGGTACTTTATTCTGATGCCCACAGGAGTTCTGAATACCATGCTTCAGGGAATTGGTCTTGACAGTCTGGTGAAAAGCTGGCTGGTAGATAAGAATACGGCCATGACAACTATTATTCTGGTGAATACATGGTGCGGCATCGGGTTTCATATGACTGTCAGTTACGCTGCTATTTCAGGGATTCCTGACGATGTGGTGGAGGCAGCAAAACTGGACGGAGCGGTGGGATTAAAAAAAGTGTTCCATATTATCATTCCAATGATATGGGAATCGATCATTTCCAGCATCGTTGTGATCGTAACCGCAGTATTGAAAACGTTTGATCTGGTCTATGTTATGACAGAGGGAGGTCCAAACGGTCTGACCGATGTGCCCAGTACACTTTTATACAAAGAGGCTTTCCGGTACAATGACTTCGGAAAGGCATCTGTTATCGGTGTTTATATCTTTATTTTGAGCGTTATATTTACTGTCATAAGTCTCCGCATTACAAAACGGGAACGGCTGGAGTATTAAGGAGGAAGAAAATGAACGATCATACTAGAAAAATAACGAAAAAAATAATATTATACCTGGTTTCTTTTTTCTTTCTTTTTATTTTCATTTATCCGCTGTATTTCGTTATAATTTCATCTATTAAGACAAATACAGAAATTTTTACTTCACCATTCAAATTTCCTTCGGAATTTCATTTTGAAAATTATAAGACAGCCATTGAAATAGGAAATATAGGAAGGCAGTTTTTAAACAGCATGTTTCTGGCGATTGTGACACTGGCACTTACGGCTCTGGCTGCAAGTATGGTTTCTTTTGCAATCTCCCGCCTTCGTTTTAAGGGACAGGGTGCTGTCAGAGTTTATTTTGTCATGGGAATGATGGTGCCAATCCAGAGTATCATTGTACCTTTGGCCTGGGCGATCAATAATTTTGATATCAGAGATAATTATCTGATCTTGATTCTGCTTTTTACAGCGTCCCATATGCCGCTGGCTACCTTTATCATAACAGGCTCCATGAACAGCCTTCCCACATCCCTGGAGGAAGCCGCAATCATTGACGGATGCAGTATATATAAGGTATTTACAAGGATTGTTCTGCCCCTTGTGAAGCCTGCGATCGCAACAGTTGGTATATTTGTATTTATGTACACATGGAATGACCTTCTGGTCTCCATGGTGTTTATAGGTAAGGCGGAACTCAGAACCATCTCGGTGGGTCTGCTTAATTTTGTGGGAGCCAGGAAAAGTGATTACGGCGCATTGATGGCAGCTATCTTCATAGCCATTCTGCCGCCTCTTACCATGTATCTGGTACTGCAGGAAAATGTAGTGAAAGGGCTGACAAGCGGTGCTAACAAATAAAAAGGAGAAGAAAATTATGGGGATAAAAGTAAAGGATTGGAAAGAACTGACGGATTACCGGACACCGGACTGGATGAAAAAAGCAAAATTCGGGATTTATACACACTGGGGTGTTTACAGTGTGCCGGCATTTGGTCCAAATGTTTCCTGGTATCCGTATAAGATGTATCAGGAGGGGACCGACCAGTTTGCCTATCACTGCAAGCATTTCGGGCACCCTTCCAAGACAGGATATAAAGATTTGATCCCCATGTTTACCGGGGAAAAATTTGACGCTGCGGAATGGGCAGAATTATTTAAAAAAGCAGGTGCGAGATTTGCAGGTCCTGTGGCGGAACACCACGATGGATTCAGCATGTGGGACAGCCGTGTCAATGAATGGAATGCAGCAGCCATGGGGCCTAAGAGGGATGTGGTAGGAGAACTGGAAAAAGCAGTGCGGAAGCAGGGTATGCACTTCATGACAGCTTTCCACCATGCGGAAAATTGGAAATTCTATCCTCACTGGGTAAAGGAATATGACACCTCAGACCCAAGATACGCAGGTCTGTACGGCGAGGCGCATAATATGGACTGGGGATCTGATAAAAGATATCTGCCGGAACCGATCCGCTGGTCCGATACCATGGACGGCGCTATAGACAGGCAGTGGATCGCACAGGACCTTCCGAGCGCGGCGTTTCATGAGAAATGGTTTATTAAGCTGAAAGAAGTCATAGATGCATACAGCCCGGATTACATATGGTTTGATTTCGGTTTGGCTTTTATCAATGATTATTATCAGAGAAAATTTCTCACTTACTACAGGGATATGGCGGAGAAAAATGGTCAGAAGACAGTTGTCTCCTACAAATGGAACCACCTGCCTGTGGGCACGGGTCTGATTGACCTGGAACAGGGAAGGTTCGCGGAAGCTACATACCATGACTGGATCACGGACACTACAGTGGACGCGGGAGAAGCCTGGGGATATATGCAGGATGCAGAATATAAATCAGCCAAATCCCTGATCCATTATCTGCTGGACAATGTAAGCAAAAATGGATATCTGCTTTTGAACGTGGGGCCAAAGCCGGATGGAACCATCCCGGAAGAAGCCAGGAAAATACTGCTGGAAATGGGGGCATGGCTGGAGGAAAACGGAGAGGCAGTCTATGATACCACACCGTGGCGCACAGCAGAGGAGGGTCCTACTAAAATGACCGGTTCCGGTGCCTTTAGTGAGATGGATGAAGTGGAATATACACCGAGGGACATCCGGTATACCATGAGAGATGAGTATATCTATGCATCTGCGCTGGGAAGAATAGGAGACCAGGTGGCGCTGCATCATATACTTCCAATGGTCTATAAGGAGGAGATTGAAAGCATAACCGTTTTAGGTGACGGACAGCCGCTTACATGGAGTGCAGAAGGTGATGTTCTTCTTATCGACACGGCAAAGGCCAGGAAAAACAACATTGCTACTGTCCTGAAAATCAAGAGAAAGAATATTTATATGTGACGGGGGGCGTGCGTATGAAGAAAAAGTTTGAATATGAACAGACAACAAAAATTATTTTCGGAAGCGGCTGTATTAAAGAGCTTCCCGGTCTGGCAGCAGGCCTTGGAAATAAAATCCTTTTGGTTACCGGCAAAAAAAAGTCATCCAGGGAAAAGTTATATGACAGGATTACAGAAAGCCTGCGAAACAGCGGCCTTACCGTTTTTCATTTTGACAAAGTATCGCAGAATCCCACTACAAAATGTGTGGAGGAGGGAACTGCTATTGCCGAAAAAGAAGGCTGCCAGGTTGTGATCGGTCTTGGGGGTGGTTCTGCCATGGATACGGCAAAAGCCATTGCCGTGGCAGCCGCAAACGAAGGCACGGCGTGGGATTATCTGTTTTTTAAAAATCCGCAGCCGCAGGCAACGCTGCCTGTGATCGCAGTTCCCACAACAGCGGGGACAGGGTCACAGGTCACGCAGGTTGCAGTCATGACGGAGACAAAGACCTGTACCAAGAGTGCTATTTTTAACAACCTGATTTATCCCCGCGTTGCGCTGATCGACCCGGAGCTTGCAGTATCCATGCCTGCCCATATAACTGCATCCACCGGTTTTGACGCTTTTTGTCACTGCTTTGAGAGCTATATCAATGTAAAAGCTTCTCCGTATACGGACATGATCGCACTTGAAGGGATAAAATATGCTGCCCAATATCTGAGAAGGGCGGTAAAGGATGGTGAAGATATGGAAGCCAGGGAAGGGATGGCCTGGGCAGATACCTGCGGAGGTCTGGCTATTGCCAACGCAGGCGTGACACTTCCCCACGGTGTGGGTATGACGATCAGCGGACATTGCCCTCAGATCATGCATGGGGAATCCCTGGCCTTGACATATCCGTCCTTTTTACGGTTCACCTGTCTGGCAGCAGAGAAAAAATTTGCAGAGGTGGGACGCATTTTCAATCCTGCCCTGAAAGATGTCTCTGATTCCAGGGCCGCATCGGAGTGCTGCGAAGAAATAGAAAAACTGATGAAAGATATCGGAATGTGGCTGAATTTCCGCCAATTCGGTGTTGAATATGAGATGCTTAGAAGAATAGCAGACAGGGGACATGAATTGCCTGATTATCAGGCGAACCCCAGAATCGCGGATATTGAAGAAATATACAGAGAGCTGAGTGAAGGATATGACCGTGTCTGAAAAATCAGAAGGTTTAGAAGGCAAATAAGAAAATTTCGACAAAGGAAATGGAGGAGCAGAAACGTTGTCCAGAAGAGAAAATTTTTTAAGAGTGCTGAGGCATGGGGAAGCACAGAAGGAAATACCTCTATGGGAGTTGCATTTTCATATTTGGGATCAGGTGGGAGGTGAACATTTTGTGTCCGGAAAAGAGTATTTGAGTCTGACGGAGACAGAAAGAAGCCGTGCGCTGCAAAAGGATGCAGAAATCCTGGTGAAGTGTGGTGAAGAACTGGGATTTTCGGCAGTGTCAATCCCTGACAATCCCTGGAATTGTTTTTATACACTTCCGGACTTGGATAGGGTGCAACTTGTTAGGAATATTAGGAGGCTTGCACCTGATTTTGCTGTTGTATGTTCCTGTGCCGGCGTGATTGCAATGCCTTCTGGTGAAGAATTCGAGGAATTCTGTTTTCAGATGTTTGATGAACCGGAAGTAATTGATGAGATGTGCAAAAAGATTTATGACAGCTTTTTGGAAAACTCGAAACGTCTGATTGATGCAGGTGCGGATGCAATTTATACAGGATCTGATGTAGCGGACAATCGGGCACCGTTTTTCAATCGTGAACAGCAGCAGCGATGGTATTTTCCATATTTGCGGAAATTTTCAGATTATTTGCACAGTCAAGGAGTTCCGGCAATTTTACATACGGATGGTAACATTGATCTGCTGCTGGAGGATATTAGGAATTCAGGTGTGGATGGCCTTCAGGCAATTGATCCGCTTGCGGGTATGGATATCAGGAGAGTTCAGGAATTTATGGAAAATCGAGTGACACTCTGTGGTAATCTGGACTGTGGAATAATGCTGACTGCAACGCCGGACCAGGTGTATGAAGAGGCAAAGAGAATTCTTTTGGAGTGCAGGGAGTATCCGGGTTTTATCTTTGGCAATTCCAATGCCGTTGCGATTGAGACACCAATTGAGAATTACAGGGCAATGTTGGAAGCATGGCATAAATACGGAAGTATATAAATCGGTTTCAGGGCTGCATCGGAGTGCTGCGGAGAAATAGAAAAACTGATGAAAGATATGGGAATGTGGCTGAATTTCCGCCAATTCGGTGTTGCATATGATATACTTAGAAAAATAGCAGAAAGGGGACATGAACTGCCTGATTATCAGGCAAACCCCAGAATCGCAGATATTGAAGAAATCTACAGAGAATTAAAGGAGGGATATAACCGTGTCTGAAAAATCAGCAAGTTATCTTGACAAACTTTTTGGACTTGAAGGCAGGACCGCTGTTGTAACAGGCGGAAACAGGGGAATCGGACAGGTAGTGGCCAGAGGGCTGGCCAGCGCGGGAGCCGAGGTTGTCGTTATAAGCCGTTCGGGAGGAGCGGAAACGGTGAAACTCATTTTGGAGGACGGCAATAAAGCCTATGACATCAAGGCTGATGTAACCGATGAGAAGAGTGTGGACCGGGCAGTGGAGGAGATTGAAAAGAGAAGCGGCGGTATTCATGTATTGTTTAACAATGCCGGCATCTGCATTCACAAAAGCACCTTTGAGGCCAGCATAGAGGAGTTCAGGCAGGTGGTTGACGTGAATCTGACCGGGGAGTACATTATGGCGCGGAGCGCTGCACGCCTTATGGTACAGAAAAAGATACACGGCAGCATCATCAACATGGCATCCATGTCAGGGACCATTGTAAATATACCTCAGTGGCAGGCTTCCTACAATGCATCGAAGGCGGGAGTTATCCATCTGACAAAGTCCCTGGCCCTGGAATGGATTCCCTATGGCATCCGGGTGAACAGTTTAAGTCCGGGATACATCTCCACGCCTATGTCCGTAGACACCCCCCAGGAGCTGAAGGACGCCTGGAAAGGGATGATGCCATACGGCAGGATGGGGACTCCTGAGGAACTTATCGGGGCGGTTTTATATCTTGCCGGGGATTCTTCCGCGTATACGACCGGAAGCGACCTGATTGTGGACGGCGCCTATGTCTGCCAGTGATATTCCGGCAGGTTTTGTCGAACACATTTTCTTGCAATTTTTCCATGCCCTGCTATAATGTTTCTTAAAGAAAGACGCAAAATGGAAGGGGTCAGTATATGAGTGAAACCAGCTATTCGGTTTCTGAGACGGCGAAGCTTTTGGACGTGCAGTCCCATGTCCTGCGCTTTTGGGAAGATGAGCTGCACCTGCCGATTGACAGAAACGAAATGGGACACAGATACTACACCCGATATGATATCCAGGTACTTCTGGCTATTAAAGAACTGAAGAAAAAGGGACTTGCATTAAAAGAGATTGGCAGCCTGATTCCCTTTTTATATAAGGATGAAGAAAACCGGGAAGAGGCAGTACACAGTAAAAAGACACAAGAAAATGCACCTAAACAGCCGCAGCCTGTGAAAAGTCAGGAAAGACCAAACCATAACCAGGACAAGCCATGTGAACCGGTACGGCAGAGGACCGCAGAGCCTGCAGAGCAGAAAAGGGAAATGTCCGCTGCCAGAAAAAACAGAAAGGCATCTGCAAGAAAAGCATCCGGCAAAAAGAACCGGGCAGCTCAGAACAGAGCCGTGACAGGCAGGCCGCCGCAGTCTGTAGGAAAGGCCGAGACAACAGAAGCGGACAACAGGGTACCGGCTGAATTTATGGAAATACTGGACAGGCTGGTAAAGGAACGGATGCGGACCCTTCATTCCGGGGAAGAGCGTTATAAAAGGCTGGATGAGAGAATCAGAATATGTCAGAAATCCCGCAGGGAAGTGGCAGCAGCCATGGAACAGGAGCGGCAGAAGAATAAAAAGTTGTTTAAGAAAAAAAGATAATAAAAAACACAAACCTGCGTGATACAGGTTTGTGTTTTTTTAAAGTTATTAACCCTCTACGATTGCTTCTGTAGGACATGCTTCTGCACAAGTTCCGCAGTCAACACATTTGTCCGGATCGATAACGTATTTGTCATCGCCCTGGGAGATAGCTTCAGATGGGCATTCTCCTTCGCAGGTTCCACAGCTTACACATTCGTCTGTAATTACGTATGCCATACTTAAAATCCTCCTTTTATAATTTCTGAATCATACCTGATCTGGCCCAGGACCTGCCGCAGCAGTACATTGGGAAAATTCGATGGTATAAGATTCAGCTCTTACGCATATTCTAATATATTTGGTATTAGAATACAAGTCTTTATTTCTAAACAATCCGTGAATTTCGAGAAGAAAAAGAAAACCGGAGAAAAACAGTTGAATATAGGAGAAAAAGAGTTTATAATAATACACAGTACGAAAAAAGGAGGAAACTATCATGACAATTTCCAAAGATATGACAATCGGCGAATTACTCCGTGTGGATGAAAATATTGTTCCGATTCTGATGAGAGCCGGTATGCACTGCATCGGCTGTCCTTCCGCTCAGGGTGAAAGCCTGGAAGAAGCTGCCATGGTTCATGGAATTGACGCAGATGTTCTGACTGCTCAGATCAACGATTTCCTGGCAGATAAATAATGAAAAGTGAAAAGCCCCGGCGGTCTCCACAAAGAAGTGGAGGTCCGCCGGGGCTTTTTACTTTTACCAGCATCCGGTTATAGGGCTGCTAATTTCTGTAGTGCTTTATCCGCAATGATGCGTTCGCTGTGCTCCTGGAGATATGCTTCCCCTGCCTGTGAGAAGGCACTGCCTTTTCCGTACTCGGAGAGCATGTTGCAGACTTTATTGAAATCGGATGGAGTATTTTCGGACTGGTGGATCACCAGCTCATATTCCCCTGTTGCACTGTCTTTGTACAGGGAGTTTACGCCCTGGAAGAAGTTATTCAGGCCGCGGGCTGCACGGATCACGCCGTCCAGGTCCTGAAAACGGTACTGCCGTATGAGACGGACAGGTACTTCCGGTGTCTCAGATGGTGCCGGGGTTTTTACTCCTTTTTTCTTGGCTGCATTTTTTGCTTTTGCCTCGTAGATTTTCTGGAATACATCGATGATATCATCGGCTCCCTCAAATTCTAAAGGAGGCTGAGCATTGTCTCCTGCAGGTCCGCCGAAAGGTGTGAATTTGGAAAAACGTGTGTCCAGTTCCTCCGGGTCTTCCACCTTGGTGATGATCAGGATAATGCTGTCGGCAGAAACCGGGATCGCCTCGATCATCAGCGGTATATTGTCGGCCTCAAAACCGAATTCATAGTTTGCCTGCTGCATCATATCACGGAACAGGTCTTTGGCCTTTTCCGTACCATAAGCCAGTTCACTTAAACGAATCTGACGGTCTTCCAAATCAGCCTTTGTGAGCGTGCAACGTATCTGGTTGTCGTTGATTTTTTCTATCTTCATTTTATCACATCCTGTCTATCTGTCGGTTCTGCCGTCTGGCAAAACAAAGATGCTGGTATCTCATTTATATTATATACTATGAAACGCCGGTATGTAAAGCGCTTCATACTTTTTTCATATATGTGGAAAAAATTAAAAATATGATAAAAAAGGAAAATAATTACATAAAACAGCTTGCTAAGACAAATTCATGTATGATATAATGATTTTCACAGACAAAGAAGGAGTGCTGTAAAATATTTTACAGAGGGGAGTGATGATATCCCGTAGGCCTTCGTCAATGACAATATTCTAAGTTTTCATTTCAGGCGGCGTCTGACCGCAGGCAGAGAGTACATTCTGTACGATTTGCATGATCCCATGTGACAGAACACTAAGACCATGGATTTATTTTTATTATGGGGATTACAGCGCCTTTCTTTATCTGTAATACTGGAACCGCGTTTCAAGAAGAAAGGAGAGGACAGAGGTATAATATATCACGAACTTTTGTCCACAGCAAACATGAAGAAAGACAAGGAAACCAGAGCGCTCCGATGTGAGCTGGAGACTTACCGGCGTCAGGGGATTCCCCTTTTACTAAACGGAAGCCCCAGCACGCCGGAAGAGATTGAACAGGCATGCAGTATCGCAGAGGAAGGTGTCTATATGCGCGACTATGTGCAGAACGAAAGAGGGGAGGTGGAAAGACTGCAGTTTGATTTCGTGAAAAATGAGTAAGCCATAGATGTAACCCTGTAATATTTGCGTTCCCGGTATGTATAACAGGGGGCCGGAACAGGGAAAAACCCTGGGAGTTTCAGGGCTTTTCCCCAATCCGGCTGTTAAGTTTTCCCGAATTTCCTACTATTAAAAAAATATAAATTGTCGAAGAAAGTAATGACGAACGGAAAAAGTATGTTATAATGGTGGAGAAATGCGAGAAAAAATAAGGAGTTTAATTATGAGTCAAAAGAAGAGAAGGCGGAGGAGAAGAAGGAACAGCAATGCCGTTATGGTGCTGGTAGTCATCCTTCTGATCGTTGTGGTTGCAGCTGTGGGAGTGCTGACTGCCGCGATCAAGAGACATACACCTTCCGATACGAGAATGAATCTGAACACTTACTATGGATTGGAGAAAGAGGATGACGTGGCCCTGGTGCTCCAGAATACAGTGAGTGATACGAAGGGCAAATGGATGGACGGAAGGGTCTATCTGGATTATGAAACAGTGTCAAATGTGCTGGGAGGGCGTTTTTACTGGGAAGCGGACAGCAGCCAGATGCTCTACACCACACCAAAGGAGATTCTTGCCATAGCACCGGAGAGCACGTCTTATACGGTGAATGGTGAAAATAAAGATGAAGGTTATAAAATCATCCGCCAGACAGATGATAAAATTTATCTGGCCCTTGATTTTATTCAGAAATATATGGAGATCACCAGTACGGTGACCGAAAGTCCAAACAAAGCGGTGATCCGCTATCAGTGGGGCAGTGAAAAGATCGTAAAAGCAAAGAACGATACCGTGATCCGTTACCGCGGGGGCATCAAGAGTGATATTCTGACGGATGTGGCAAAGGGAACGGAACTGACGCTTATAGAAGAGCTGGATAACTGGTCCCAGGTAGCAACTTCTGACGGCTTCAACGGCTATGTGTCCAAGGAGGACCTCACAGCCCCTGAGGAGAAGAAGGCAGAATATGACGGCAGCTATAAAGAGGAGTTTACCAGCCTGACAAGAGACCACAAGATCAATCTGGCATGGCACCAGGTTACATCAGAGGATGCCAATGCAGGACTTGCCCAGACACTGGAGAACATTACGGGAATCAATGTGATCTCACCTACCTGGTTTTCCGTTACCGGGGCAGAGGGAACCATCTCCTCCCTTGCCAGTGCGGATTACGTGAACCTGGCCCATGAAAAGGGGCTGGAGGTCTGGGGACTGATCGACAATTTCAATAAAGATGTGAGCACTCTGGACACGCTGTCTAACCGCACATCCAGGGAACATCTCATTCAGAAACTCATAGAAGAGGCAGTAAGGGTAGGGCTGGACGGCATTAATGTGGATTTTGAGGCACTGACGCAGGAGGAGGCGCCCCATTTTATCCAGTTTATACGCGAACTGTCCATATCCTGCCGGAAAAATAACCTGGTGTTGTCTGTAGACAATCCGGTTCCGCAGTTTACCTCCTTTTATAATAGGAAGGAACAGGGAATCGTGGCGGATTATGTCATTATCATGGGATATGATGAACACACAGACGGAACAGAGGAAGCAGGTTCTGTCGCCTCCCTGCCTTTTGTGGAGGAGGGAATCCAGCAGACCTTAAAGGAAGTTCCGAAGAATAAGGTGATCAACGGAGTTCCCTTCTATACAAGGCTTTGGTTTACTGACAATGCCGGCACTGTAACGAGTGAGATCATGGGTATGGACCAGGCAAGTAAAATTGTGACAGAGATGGGCATGGAAATGTACTGGAACAAGGATGTTTCCCAGAACTATGCGGAGCTGTCAACAGACAATGGTTTATATCAGATGTGGCTGGAGGATGAGCAGTCACTGGATGCCAAGATGCAGCTTGTACAGAAGTATGAGCTGGGAGGCGTGGCAGAATGGAAACTGGGATTTGAGAGGGCTGACGTGTGGAATACCATCAGCCAGTACCTGCAGTAAAAACAGCAGGATGTGATGCAGAAAGGAACAGGTGGAGTAATGGGAGAACATGAAATATTTAAAACCACGATCATGGGGGGATTTGATAAGGAGGACGTATTAGAACAGGTGCAGCGAATGAAGGATGAAGCTGCTGCTGAACAGTTGAGACTGAAAAAGCTCATCTCAGAAAAGGATGCCAAGATCGCAGAGCTTATGAAGCGCATTGAGTTAAAGGACGCGCACCAGGAGCGACTGGAGATGGAAATCCACGAGAAATACCAGAAGTATATTGACAATTATGAAAGCATCGGAAAACTGGTCTTTGACGCTCAGTTAAAGTCAGATGCTATGATCAAAGATGCTGAGGAGAAATGCAACACCATGATCTCCGAGGCGGAGGCAGAGGCAAAACAGCGGGTGGAGGCTGTACAGTCTGAGATCGATGACAAGCTTCGGGAAGGCAAGAAAAAATACATAGCTGTCCAGGATGAGATGAATGAGATCGTTCAGCTCATCAACCAGGCGCAGAAGCGTTTCATGGCTTCCTATAAAGAGGTGCACCAGATCATCAGCACAATGCCCACTTCACTCAATGACATTGAGGAAGAACCGGAAGTGGAACTTCCCCAGCCGGTGGAGGATGCGGAGGAGCTGCACCTGGGAGACACCCAGGAGCTGGACCTTTTAGATGCTCTGGATGATATTGCGGAGCTGGAAGAGTTTGAGGAGGAGGAAGACGAAGACTCCAAACTTGCCATGCAGATATCCAGGCTGCTGAGTGAGGAAGACGAAGCCCTTCTTGAGGAAGAACTGGAAAACGAAAAATGAGATTCATTGCCCCGGGAGGATAAAGTCCCGGGGTTTTTTGAATTTATTTCAAATATGTGGTAAAATACACTTGTATCTCTCCCTGCTGCCATTTACAATGATAAGATAGCAGAGGGATAAAGGGTTTCGTGTAGGAGAGGGCGTTATGGAGCACAGGGAATTGTGGCAGCTGGCAGCAATGGATTCTTTGACAGGGGTATCCAGCCGAAGGGAAGGCAAGGACAGGCTGGAACTGATCGTCAAGAGAGCCAAAAAAGAGAAAAAAATGCTGACAGTGGCAATGTTTGATATTGACAGTCTGAACTGGATCAACAATCGTTATGGAGACGGGGAAGGTGACAGGGTGCTTCAGTTTGTCACATCTGCTTCCAGACGTTGTCTGTGTCCGGAGGATGTGATTTTCCGTCTGAGCAGTGATGAGTTCATCGTGGCATTTTACGGGGAAGAGCTGATCTGCGCGGATAAGCGCATACAGAAGATTTTGGAAATACTGGAGAGAGAGCGGGAAGATTACGGACTGGAGTGCCAGCCGTCTTTTTCTTATGGAGCAGTGGAAGTCTATCCTGAGGACTGCTTTACAGTTTCCGATATCATAGCCAAAACGGATGAATTGATGTATATGCAGAAGCGTAATTATCATATTATGCGGGCAAAGAACAGATTAAAATACAACGATTCGGAAGCGGAATCAAAGGATGAATTTCAATATAACCAGGCTCGTCTGTATGACGCGCTGACAGAGAGTACAGATGACTACATATTTATAGGCAATATGAAGACCGGCGTGTTTCGTTATCCTCCGGCCATGGTGCAGGAATTTGGCCTGCCGGGTGAGGTGGTGGAGAACGCGGCAGCCTGCTGGATCGGCCTGATTCACCCCCATGATGAGGCACATTTCCTTGAGAGTAATCAGGAGATCGCGGACGGACGTATAGAGGAACACAACATTGAATACAGAGCTAAGAATACGGAGGGAGAATGGATCTGGCTGAGGTGCAGAGGCAAGCTGATCCGCGACCAGTACGGGAAACCGGATATGTTTGCCGGCATGATCACGAATCTGGGCAAAGAAAAGCAGATTGACCATATGACAGGCCTGTATAACCGGTTTGAATTTGAGGGCAGTATCAAGAAATACCTTATGGACGGCAGCCAGATCACCCGAATCGGGATCATGATCCTGGATATGGATGCCTTTAAGAATGTAAATGACCTGTATGACCGGATGTTCGGGGATGAGATCCTGCGGATAACGGCAGGAAATATAAGTGCTATGCTCCCTGATAATGCCAGGCTTTACCGCCTTGACGGGGATGAGTTCGGAATTATCCTTACCAACGGTACCGAAGAGGACGCGCAGGAGATCTTTTCAAAGATCCAGAATAAGTATACACGCCAGCAGGAGTACAGCGGAAAGAAATATTACTGTACCATATCAGGGGGCTACGCGGTCTGCCCTGAGAATGCGGACAATTACCTGGACCTCTTAAAGTGCGCGAACTATGCACTGGAGCGCTCCAAGGTCAGGGGCAAGAACCGGATGACGATCTATTCTCCGGAGATTCCCCTGGAGAAGGAGAAAAAACTGGAAATGGTGCAGATGCTCAGAGAGAGTATAGAGCGGGGCTTTGCCGGATTTTCTGTCTGCTACCAGCCTCAGGTGGATGCAAAGACAGGCAGGCTTTACGGAGCCGAGGCGCTGGCCCGCTGGCACTGCAGCAAATACGGGGATGTGTCACCCGGTGAGTTCATACCTCTTTTGGAGCAGAACGGTTTGATCGTTCCTATGGGCATGTGGATCCTGCGCAAGGCCGCCGCCCAGTGCAGACAGTGGTGTGAACAGAAACCTGATTTCAACATGAGTGTGAATCTGTCCTATCAGCAGTTCCTGGAAGGGGATCTGACGTCCTTTGTGAGGGACACCCTGGACGAAATAAAACTCAGTCCCGCAAATCTTACACTGGAGCTGACAGAGTCCTATTTTGTCAAGGAGGATGCCATAGTCAGGGAGACACTGGAGAGCTTTCGGGAAATGGGTGTCCGGGTGGCAATGGATGACTTTGGCGTGGGGTATTCTTCCCTCTTTATGCTAAAGTATATACCTGCAGATATTGTGAAGATAGACAGAGGATTTGTCAAGGGAATCACCACGGATCTGTTCAACGCCACATTTATCCGTTCCATCACAGAACTGTGCAATGATGTGGGGAAACAGGTCTGCCTGGAGGGTGTGGAGACAGAAGAGGAATACGGAAGAGTGAGCAGCATGGGCCTGCGGCTCATACAGGGCTTCTATTTCGGACGGCCGGTTCCGGCAGAACAGTTTTTTGAAAAACTGCAGCCGGGCAGAAATTAAAAGATTAGGAAAGTCCCTCAAAGCATATACTTTAACGAATAGGCTTTGAGGGATTTTTTTGTGATGAAGAAAAGACGTGTTGTGGAACTGGGAATGGCTGTTCTTCTGCTTGCCTCTGCATTTCTGCTCTCCAGGGAAGGGGCGCGGCTGGTGAGCAAGGAAGCGGAAGGAAAGAAAGGCGTCATCGTTGTGGATGCCGGACACGGGGGTATGGATCCCGGAGTGGTGGGCATAAAGAAACTGGAGGAAAAGGAGATCAACCTGAAAATATCGAAAAAGCTCCAGAAGCTTCTGGAAAAAGAAGGGTATCAGGTGATCATGACCAGATCTGAGGACGGCGGCCTTTACGACGCGGACAGCAGAAACAAGAAGGTACAGGATATGCAGAAGCGGTGCGAGCTTATCAGGGAAAAGAAGCCCCTGCTCACTGTGAGCATCCATCAGAACAGTTATCCTGACGAGGCGGTCTGCGGCCCCCAGGTTTTTTATTTCACTCACTCAGCAGAGGGCGGGAAACTGGCAAAATGCATTCAGGATGCTATGAACAGCCAGCTTGATGTGAGCAGACCGAGAGTGGAGAAGGCCAATTCCACCTATTATCTGCTGAAACGCAGCGAGGGGATCTTAAATATTGTGGAATGCGGATTTTTAAGCAATACAAAAGAGGCGGGCCTTCTGGAGACAGATGAATACCAGGATAAGGTGGCAGAAGCGGTCCGGGACGGTATTCTTACATATCTGGGAGACGCGGAGTCCTGAATTTCTCACCGGCTGTAAAAAAATTGTGGAAAAACCATAGAGACAATGGTATTATGGTTATGTATGTAAAGAACAGACAGGAAGAAGAGAGAAAACGTGAAGACCATAATATTGGCAGTAGACAGGGAACACCCCGATGAATCTGTGATCAGGCAGGCGGGAGAAATCCTGAAAAACGGCGGCCTGGTTGCGTTTCCCACAGAGACCGTGTACGGGCTGGGCGGAGACGGGCTGAATGCAGAATCTTCTGAGAAAATATATGCGGCAAAAGGCAGGCCCTCAGACAATCCGCTGATCATCCATATTGCGGATATGGAGAGCCTGGACCGGATTGTCAGTGAGATTCCGGAAAAAGCCAGAAAGATGGCTGAAAAGTTCTGGCCCGGCCCTCTGACCATGATTTTCAAAAAAAGCGATGCGGTGCCTTATGAGACTACAGGCGGCCTTGACAGCGTAGCGGTGCGGATGCCCTCCCACCCGGTAGCGCTGTCGCTGATTCGTCTCGGCGGAGGATATATTGCGGCACCCAGTGCTAACACATCCGGGCGTCCAAGCCCCACCAGGGCGGCCCATGTGGCTGAAGATCTGACCGGAAAAGTGGATATGATCCTGGACGGCGGAGATGTGGGAATCGGGCTGGAGTCCACAATTGTGGACTTTACAGAGGAGATCCCCGTAATCCTGCGCCCCGGATATATCAGCCAGAAGATGGCTGAGGAGGTGATCGGCCCGGTGCGGATGGACAAGGGTCTTTTGATCACGGATGAAAAGGTAAAGCCAAAGGCCCCGGGAATGAAGTACCGTCACTACGCCCCCAATGCCGGCCTGACCATTGTGGAAGGCAGCACGGAGCAGGTTATTAAAACCATCAATGAAAAAAGCCGTGAACTGCAGGCTCAGGGAAAACGTGTGGGCGTCATCGGCACGGATGAGACTGTGGGCGCCTATGAGGCCCAGGTCATAAAGAGTATCGGAACACGGCAGGATGAGGAGACCATTGCGAGACATCTGTTCGGGCTTTTGAGAGAGTTTGATGAGGAGCAGGTAGATCATATTTTTTCAGAGTCCTTTGATACGCCCAGAATGGGACAGGCCATTATGAACCGGCTTCTCAAGGCGGCAGGGCATCATATGATACATGTTTAACAGGCCTGCGGGCGGCGGGCAGACATATGCCGGACAAGCCGTTTCCGTGTGCAGGCACATAAACTGCAGAGCGATAAAAAATGAAAATACAGGAGGAAATTTAAATGTTAGCATTAGGCTGTGACCATGGCGGATTTGAGCTGAAACAGGAGATCATCGGATATCTGGAGGAACACAAGATTCCATACAAGGACTTCGGATGTGACAGCAACAAGTCAGTGGACTATCCCGTCTACGCGAGAAAAGTCGGGAAGGCCATTCAGAGCGGAGAGTGTGACAAGGGGATCTTGATCTGCGGCACAGGCATCGGCATTTCCATAGCGGCAAATAAGATGAAAGGAATCCGTGCGGCGCTGTGCACAGACTGCTTCTGCGCTGAGGCCACCAGACAGCACAACAATGCCAATGTACTGGCTCTTGGCGGCCGCGTGGTAGGACCGGGGCTGGCTGTAAAGATTGTGGATACCTTTTTGAATACAGAGTTTTCCGGTGAGGAGAGACATCAGAGAAGAATCGACCTGATCGAAGAATAGAAGACAAAGGAGAAAACAAATGGGTAAAATACAGGTAATGGAGCATCCGCTCATTCAGCACAAAATCGGCATCATCCGCCGTACAGAGACAAGTTCAAAGGAATTTCGGGAGCTGGTAAGTGAGATCGCCATGTTCATGGCATACGAAGCCACCAGAGGCCTGAAGTTAAGAGATATTGAGATAGATACACCGATCACAAAGACAACAGTCAAAGAACTGGCAGGCAAGAAACTGGCAGTAGTTCCCATTCTCCGCGCTGGACTGGGCATGGTGGAAGGTATGCTCACCATGATCCCCGCTGCTAAGGTGGGCCATATTGGTCTGTACCGTGATCCGGAGACCCTGAAACCGGTGGAATACTACTGCAAACTGCCGGCTGACTGTGAAGAGCGTGAAGTTTTCGTCACAGATCCCATGCTTGCCACCGGCGGCTCCGCTGAGGCAGCCATCACTATGTTGAAGGAAAAAGGCGTGAAAAATATCCACTTCATGTGTGTGATCGCAGCGCCGGAAGGTGTGAAGGCTTTAAGCGAAGCACACCCGGATGTGGACATCTATATCGGTGCCCTGGATGAACATTTGAATGACCACGGTTATATTGTGCCGGGCCTTGGTGACGCCGGAGACCGTATTTTCGGGACAAAATAACAGGTGTTTTTCGGGAGGTTTTGAAAATGACAGGTAAGAGAAATGACTATATTTCCTGGGATGAGTATTTTATGGGGGTTGCAAAGCTTTCGGGAATGCGTTCCAAGGACCCGAGTTCCCAGGTGGGAGCCTGTATAGTAAGCCCGGACAACAAGATTCTGTCTATGGGCTATAATGGCTTCCCGAAAGGATGCTCAGACGATGTGTTTCCCTGGGCAAGGGAAGGGGAGGAGCTGGACACAAAATATCTCTATGTGACCCACAGTGAGCTGAACGCCATCCTAAACTACAGGGGCGGTTCACTGGAGGGAGCAAAGCTCTATGTATCTCTGTTTCCCTGCAATGAATGTGCCAAGGCCATTATCCAGGCAGGAATCAAGACCATTGTCTATGACAGTGATAAATACGCGGATACTCCGTCTGTCCAGGCTTCAAAACGAATGCTTGACGCAGCGGGAGTCCGTTATTATAAATATAACCACACAGGCAGAAACATCAGCTTTGACGTGTAGCTGTCTGTACAAAAATAAACAGTAGAAGGAGACAAAACATTACTATGGCAAAAGACAAGAAAATGGTAGAGGCCATTACTTCCATGGAGGAAGATTTTGCGCAGTGGTATACCGATGTAGTAAAAAAAGCAGAGCTGGTTGACTATACCAGTGTAAAAGGATGTATGGTGATCAAACCGGCAGGTTATGCGATCTGGGAGAATATCCAGCACGAGCTGGACAGACGTTTTAAAGAGACAGGTGTGGAGAATGTATATCTTCCCATGTTCATCCCGGAAAGCCTGCTCCAGAAAGAAAAGGACCATGTGGAAGGATTCGCGCCGGAGGTTGCCTGGGTGACACACGGCGGTCTGGAACCGCTCCAGGAGAGACTCTGCGTCCGCCCAACCTCTGAGACACTTTTCTGTGACCTGTACGCAAGAGACATCCAGTCCCACAGGGATCTGCCGAAAGTATACAACCAGTGGTGTTCCGTGGTACGCTGGGAGAAGACAACACGTCCCTTCCTCCGTTCCAGGGAGTTCTTATGGCAGGAGGGCCACACCGCACATGCCACTGCAGAGGAAGCAGAGGAGAGAACCGTTCAGATGCTGAACCTGTATGCGGATTTCTGTGAGCAGGTGCTGGCGATCCCGGTGATCAAAGGCCGCAAGACAGACAAGGAAAAATTCGCAGGCGCGGAGGCTACTTATACCATTGAGTCCCTCATGCACGACGGAAAAGCACTGCAGTCAGGCACCAGCCACAACTTTGGCGACGGATTTGCCAGGGCATTTGACATTCAGTATACAGACAAGGACAACACATTAAAATATGTACACCAGACATCCTGGGGCATGACCACTCGTATGATCGGCGCCATCATTATGGTGCACGGCGACAACAGCGGCCTTGTGCTTCCCCCGAGGATCGCTCCGGTTCAGGCAGTGGTGATCCCCATCCAGCAGAGAAAAGAGGGTGTTCTGGAAAAGGCACGTGAGCTTTCCGACGCACTGAAGGCTGCCGGAATCCGTGTGAAAGTGGATGAGACAGACAAGAGCCCGGGATTTAAATTCGCAGAGCAGGAGATGCGCGGCATTCCGGTCCGCATCGAGTGCGGTCCAAAAGACATTGAGGCCAACCAGGCAGTCATTGTCCGCAGAGACACCAGAGAGAAGACAGTGGTATCCCTTGATGCTCTGGCAGAGAAGACAGCGGAAATTCTGGAAATCATGCAGAGTGATATGCTGGAGCGTGCCAGAACACACCGTGATGCACACACATATGTGGCAACTGATTATGAAGAGTTCAAACAGACTGTCAACGAGAAACCGGGATTTATCAAGGCCATGTGGTGCGGCTGCCAGGAATGTGAGGACAAGATCAAAGAGGACGTCCAGGCAACATCCCGCTGCATACCTTTTGAGCAGGAAAACTTATCAGACAAATGTGTCTGCTGCGGCAAACCGGCTAAGAAGATGGTCTACTGGGGGCGTGCGTACTAGAATGAAAATAGAAGTTCCTAAGAGAGTAAAAGAGATAATAGAAACCTTGCAGGAACATGGATATGATGCTTATGCGGTAGGAGGCTGTGTTCGTGACAGCCTCCTCCATTCATCTCCGGCGGATTGGGACATTACCACATCAGCAAAACCCATGGAGGTTAAATCGCTGTTTCGCCGCACTGTGGACACAGGGCTTGTGCACGGCACTGTGACCGTGATGCTTGGCAGGGAAGGCTTTGAAGTGACCACATACCGTATTGACGGGGAATATGAAGACAGCCGCCATCCAAAAGAGGTGGTCTTCACAGGTGAACTGCGGGAAGACCTCCGCCGCCGGGATTTTACCATCAACGCCATGGCCTATAATGACAGGGAGGGGCTTGTGGATGCCTTCGGGGGTATCCGGGACCTGAAACAGGGGATCATCCGCTGTGTAGGCGACCCATATGAGCGTTTTACAGAGGATGCCCTGCGCATTCTGCGTGCCGTCCGATTTGCGGCGCAGCTTGGATTCTCCATAGAGGAGCGTACAAAAAAGGCCGCACAGGAGCTTGCCCCCACACTGGCAAAGATCAGTGCGGAGCGCATTGCCACGGAGCTGACAAAGCTTCTCGTATCGAAAAATCCACATCTGCTGAAAACAGCCTGGGAAGCAGGTATCACAAAGGTGGTCCTTCCGGAGTTTGATGCCATGATGGAAACACCGCAGAATACGCCGCATCACTGTCTGAGTGTGGGGGAACACACGCTGAAAAGCCTGGAATATGTGGATGCGGATAAGATCCTGCGTTTCACCATGCTCCTTCACGACACCGGAAAACCGGCTTCCAGGACTACGGATGATAACGGCAGGGACCATTTTAAAGGGCATAGTACGGGAAGTGAGAAGACTGCAAGGAATGTTCTGAGAAGGCTGAAGCTGGACAATGATACCATTCAAAAGGTGACAAAGTTGGTTTACTGGCATGATTACCGTCCGGAACCCAATGCAAAAGCTGTCCGCAGGGCACTGAATAAGGTAGGGGAGGATCTGTTTCCTCTGCTGCTGAAGGTGCAGTATGCGGATACTATGGCGCAGAGTGAGTACCGCAGGGAGGAAAAGCTGGAGCGGATACGGAAGGTGGAGGAGATTTACCGGGGAGTGCTGGAGAGAAAGGAATGTGTTTCGGTGAAGACGCTGGCTGTCAATGGAAGGGATCTGATAGAGGCGGGGATGAAGCCGGGGCCGGAAATTGGGGGGATGCTTAATAGGCTGCTGGAAGAGGTGCTGGAGGAGCCGGAGATTAATGAGAAGGGGAGGCTGATGGGGATTGTTGAGAGGGAGTTGGGGAGAGGATAAGCAAGGGAGTGGCTTTTGCGGACGCCCGAACAGCCGGTGCGGCGTGAGAGCAGGGGAGGCGGGGATACAGCCTGGCTCCTGGCTCCGTTCCCCTCAGCTAACTTGCTCCCATTTACTAAATTCATCGGCAAGGGCCTCTTCATTAAGTAACTGGGGCAAGTGGATCTTCGGCTCTCTCCGCTAGACACTCGCCAGCCTGTATCCCCGCCTCCCCTGCCCTCACACCACACCGGCTGTTCGGGCTGACAGTGAAGACCGGATAGTTGTGAGGGAAAAGTCCTCACCGTGAGGAGTTTTTAGGTGAGGGAAGGTGTTGGAATCGGGAGATGCGTTGGGATAGCGGAAGTGATTTTTTGGAGCTGTATATTGTTATAGAAACAATTCGTATAGGGGAAAAGTAAAAAACCGTTGATACTGCGAGTAATAATCGTAGTGTCAACGTTTTTTTTGTTATGGGTGAGCTTATGGGTGAACTATTTCCATCCGCAGCTATTAAAAGAGCGGATAAGGAGACCGACAACCGCAGTGCTCATATCTACAGGCAAGCCGAAAGCCAACCGCAGCACTCCTATAATCAGACAGCAGGCGGGGAGGGCGGGCGGGGGGAAGGCAGGGAGGCGAGTGTTTTGTGGAGAGAGCCGAAGATCCACTTGCCCCAGTTGATTAATGAGGAAGCCATTGCTGACGAATTTAGCAACTGGGAGCAAGTTAGCTGAGGGGAACGGAGCCAGGAGCCGCCCTGCCTTCCGGAGAAATAT